>CACYCV010000244.1 GCA_902772955.1 uncultured Ruminococcus sp. | reverse complement strand
GACTCAGCCTCATCCTTGCTGACCTGCTCCTTAACGGGCTTCGGAGCCTCGTCAACGAGAGCCTTAGCTTCCTTCAGGCCAAGACCGGTAATTGCACGAACAACCTTGATAACGTTGATCTTGCCTGCGCCGGGAGCCTTGAGGATTACGTCAAACTCGGTCTGCTCAGCGGCAGCAGCAGCCCCGCCCTCAACAGGAGCAGCAACAGCAACTGCAGCAGCAGCGCTTACGCCAAATTCATCTTCTACAGCGTGTACCAGCTCAGAGAGCTCGAGAACTGTAAGACCCTTTAATTCTTCTACAATAGCAGTAACTTTCTCAGATGCCATTTTAATTTACCTCCAAATTTTAGGATTTTGATTTCTTATGCTTCCACTGCTTCGGCTGCTTCTGCCGGAGCTGCTTCTCCGCTCTTGTCTACAATAGCCTGTACGGCTCTTGCAAACGAAGCGATGGGTGCCTGGAATGCGCCCAGAACATTTGCCAGCAATATCTCTCTGGACGGGAGCTTTGCGAGGCTCTTGATCTTTTCCGTGCTGATCACTTCATTGTCCAGGAAGCCTGTCTTGACATTGAAATGCTCATGGGTATCAGCAAATTTCTGAAGAATACGGGCTGCTGCCACATAATCCTCTGCGCTGGTAGCGATAGCGGATGTACCGTTGAGAGCATCATCCATACCTTCGAGTCCGGCCTTATCTGCTGCGCGCTTGATGAGTGTATTCTTGATGACGGTGTACTTGACGCCGTTTTCACGAAGCTCTTTTCTCAGCTTTGTATCGTCCTCTACGGTAATGCCCTTATAGTCGACGATAACACCTGCAACGGAATTCTGAATTCTGTCAGCGAGATCAGCAACCAGCTGCTGCTTCTGCTCTAAAACCTTCTGACTTGGCAAAACGATTCACCTCCTTGTTGATTGACGCAAAAAAAAATGCGCCCTCCCCTTTGCGAGGAAGGCGCACAGAATGATCCTGTCTTTCAAACGCACAACCTCGGCAGGCGGGAAAACCCTTTACGCAATATGCACCTGCTGTCTTTGGTCAACAGCAATATACATTATAGTACACCTGACGGAGATTGTCAAGCGTTTTTTAATTCAGAATATGTCCCGGAAGGGAAATTCTGTCAGGAATATCAGACGGAACCGCCGATCTTGGCAGGATTGATTCTGACAGAGGGACCCATGGTCGTTGTAACGGCGCAGGATCTGATATACTGGCCCTTGGCAGCTGCCGGCTTTGCCTTAATGATAGCGCCGATCAGAGCGTCAAAGTTTTCCTGGATCTTATCAGTACCAAAGGAAACCTTGCCGATGGGGCAGTGAATGATATTGGTCTTGTCCAGACGGTATTCAATCTTACCGGCCTTAGCCTCTTTGATAGCCCTGGCAATATCAGGGGTAACGGTGCCTGCCTTGGGGTTAGGCATCAGACCTCTGGGGCCGAGGATCTTACCGAGACGTCCTACCAGACCCATCATGTCTGGAGTGGTGATCAGAACATCAAATTCCATCCAGCCTTCGCTCTGGATCTTCTGAGTGAATTCCTCAGCGCCGACATATTCAGCGCCTGCTTCCTGTGCTTTTGCAACATTGTCGCCCTTGCAGATTGCAAGAACTCTGACAGTCTTACCGGTACCGTTCGGCAGAACGATAGCGCCTCTGACCTGCTGGTCGGCATGACGAGAGTCAACGCCTAATTTAACGTGAAGCTCAACGGTTTCGTCAAACTTTGCAGTGGCGGTCTTGAGGCAGACATCAATTGCTTCCTTGGTCTCGTAAGCCTTTGTCTTGTCGATGAGTTTTACGGCATCAACATATTTTTTACCGTGTTTCATTGGTTTTCCTCCCTATTCAGTGGTAAAATCGGAGTTAGTTCCTCCCACTCGGGTCTTCGATCAATCTACTACTTCGATACCCATGCTTCTTGCTGTACCTGCGATCATGCTGCAGGCTGCCTCGATGCTTGCCGCATTGAGGTCGGGCATTTTCTGTTCAGCAATTTTCTGAACCTGTTCACGGGTAATCTTAGCGACCTTTTTCTTGTTCGGTTCACCCGAAGCCGATTCGATTCCGCAGGCCTTCTTGATAAGAACAGCAGCGGGCGGAGTCTTGGTCACAAAGGTGAAGGAACGATCGGCATATACCGTAATCACAACCGGAATGATCAGTCCGATATCGTTTTTGGTACGCTCGTTGAATTCCTTTGTAAATGCCATAATGTTGACACCGTGCTGTCCAAGTGCAGGACCTACAGGCGGTGCCGGGGTTGCCTTGCCGGCAGGTATCTGGAGCTTAATAAAGCCTGTTACCTTCTGAGCCATTTTAATTGCACCTCCAAAATTCGTGGTAAAAACCGGAGCGATGTGTTGATTTTCGCTTCCTCCCACGAGGGAAATCCTCCCTCAATAATAGCGGACAGAGTCCGTTATTAACCGTTTGTTACTCCAGCGGCTCAACCTGACTGAGTTCGAGTTCCACGGGAGTTTCGCGTCCGAACATGTGAATAATCACGCGGACGCTGTTGTTCTGCAGATCAATGTTGTCCACCACACCGATGGAATCCTCAAAGGGACTGTCCGTAATCCGGACGCTGTCGCCCACCTGGTAGTTGACCTCTACAGATTTGGTTTCCACACCGAGTCTTTCTACCTCTTCATCCGAAAGGGGAACAGGCTTGGAGCTCGGTCCGACAAATCCGGTACAGCCGCGGATATTGCGAACAACGTACCAGGAATCGTCATTCATCACCATCTTTACAATCACATAACCGGGGAAGATCTTGCGTTCTACCTCTTTGGCCTTGTTGTCCTTGATTTCTGTCACCGTTTCGGTAGGAACACGGATTTCCTGAATCAGATCCTTCAGACCTCTGTTTTCCACTGTTGTGGCAAGATTCGAGGCAACCTTGTTTTCATACCCCGAATATGTGTGAACGACATACCATCTTGCTTCGTTGTCTGACATAGATTTCCCTCCGAAAATGATTGTTGATCAGGCGAGCTTCATGACAAGACTGAACAGATAATGCAGTCCGGAATCCACAGCGAAGATAATCACGCCAACTACCAGCATTGCTATCAATACAATTCCTGTATTTTTGAAGGTAGACTTGGGGGTCGGCCAGACGATCTTCTTGATTTCACCAATGATATCACGGAAGTAGTTGCCAATACGTTTGAAGATATTGGGCTTTTTGCCAGGCTTTTTTTCTTTTGCCATGATGATCCTCCGTTCTTACTTGGTTTCCTTGTGCAGAGTGTGTTTCCTGCAGAATCTGCAGTACTTGTTCATCTCAAGCCTATCCGGATCGTTCTTCTTGTTCTTCATTGTGTTGTAGTTGCGCTGTTTG
>CACYCV010000243.1 GCA_902772955.1 uncultured Ruminococcus sp. | reverse complement strand
GCTGCTGCCGGAGCGAAAGGAACAACGGGGGTTACCGGAATGGTAGCGTCGGAATCAGCTGCTGCCGGAGCGGAAGGAACGATGGGGGTTACCGGAATGGTAGCGTCCGGATCAGTTGCTGCAGGAGCGGAAGGAACGACGGGGGTTACCGGAATGGTAGCGTCCGGATCAGTTGCTGCAGGAGCGGAAGGAACGACGGGGGTTACCGGAACAGTCGCTTCGGAATCAGCTGCTGCCGGAGCGGAAGACATTTTTTTCGGAGTTTCTTCCGGTACATAGGGCGTACCGCATTTGGGACAGAGACTATAGAATTCGTCATACACGGTTCCGCAGTTTTTGCAAATAGTCATGTTCTAACCTCCTTAATGTTTTCGACAGGGATATCGCCGAACAAATCACCCAAGGATTTCCCCGAGGGTTGTGGTTTGATGCAAAGTGATCCCTCCGGCATTTTCGGAACGAACCACCACATTACCGCCGCTGACAGTCAGCTTTGCCAGCACGTCCTCCGGATAGCGTGCGGTCATTCCCTGCCATTCCAGAACGGAATAAAGCGTCAGCGCGTTGGCAGCGGACTTGCGCACGGAAGCAGAAGCGTTCTTTGCGGGAAGCGTTTCCGTGATCAGATATCCGGTTTCATTTTCGTTGATCATCCCAGCCACGACCCCGGCATAAAAAGATTTCAGCGCGTCATTGAGGGTACTGGCATCCTTGGGAAGGGCGGAATTATCCAGTTTATCGGAAATGCCGGAGACCTTGCCTTCGACTTTGTCCTCCAACCCCAGAGCCTTGCTTTCCAGGTCTGTGACCGTCTTTTCGGCATTGTTGGCAAATTGCTCCACTTTGTCACAGCCGGTCATCAAGCCGACAGACAAAATCAGCATTGCAGATAGCAGACAGGTAATCATGCGCTTTTTTTTCATGTTGTCATCCTCCTTAAATAAATCCGTTTTTTTGAGCCCACAGTTCCAGGGAATCGGCACTGTAGGACAGTTTTTTAAGCGTTTCTATGATTTTCATGAAGTCGTCAACCTCATAATCATTGATCTTTCCGTCCTCTAACACCCGATAAATGGTGTCTTTGGCCTCACTGAGAAAGTGCATTGCAGACAACAACCGGACAGCAATTTCGTTCAGATCTTCATAGATGAGGGTAGGCTTCCCGCTTCCGATGGGACACTGATTTGTGCAGTAATAGTTGCACAGCTCAGGTGCATCATACACCTTGGCCATAGAGACAACATCGTCAGGACTGGGACTTTTGTCACCACTTTCAATAGCCAGAAGCTTGGTCCGTTCAATATAGACCAGATCCTGGGCACTTTCACAGTTATTCAGCAGCGGTTTTTGCTTGGCAGCTTTTTTTCGCGCCTTTCTATAAATATTTTCTTCCATGAGTAGTTCCCTCCGGTGTTTTATCAGAATAGCTATTGTCATTATATCAAATAAAAATAAATAATTCAATTCTTTGATCGATATTTTTGTCAAAAGCTTTTCCGGAAACAACAATTTGCCTTCTTCTCGAAAATGACCTTTGAAAAACGTTCAAATCGTTCTCCTGGTTATTTCACCATCCATCAGGCAATGGGGGGGCAGGGACTGCGCCCCTGCCGATCAGAAGAAAAAGAGAAGGAATTGACACCCTATTACGGGTGTGTTATACTGTTAAAGCAGAAAGGGGTTGTAACATAATGAAATCATTGACTAAACTACTGCTTCTGGGCGTGGCTGTCGCCACTGTAGCCTGCCTGAGCGCCTGCCAATCTAATGATAAGAAAAACAGTGAAGCCTCCAAAACTTCTTCAGCATCTTCTGCCGCTCCGACACCTGATGCCACATCGGCACCCGCTTCTTCTGCCGAGGAAGTCAGCGTGGAAAAGGATCTATTGAACGGCAAATGGAGGCAAACCGATGCCACCAACGGCGACTGGGAATGGACCTTTGACGGAACAGGAAAGTGTCATCTGACAGGGATCACTACCGGATTTGAAACAGACGGCACCTATGTGCTGGACGAAACTGCCAAAACCGTTGCCGTAACGATGGACAATTGGAGTGACCCTAAAACCTATGAATTCACCTTGGCGGATGATATTTTGGATCTCAAGGAGAAATACTCCCATTATCATCTGATAAAACAATGAACAAACTCCCCCATTCCCTGTTTTTACCGCTTGGGGACATTTTCTGATACGTTGGTGTAAAATAATGATTAGGAAATTTACCGCCTTGCCAAGTCCCATCTTTAGGGGATGTGGTGCGAAGCAACGGAGGAGTAAAAGTCCTTTTATTATTTTCTATCCGAAGGGGTGCCAGGGGCGACCACAAAGCCCCGGCGAACAACAAACAGCGTGTGCCCCTGCAAGCAACCTGATACATTCGTTTTACATCCCGTTTTATCTTTTAGTGAAGTCCTTGCTTTTCCATTATACAGAGTGTTGGTTTTTAGCAAAGCGAACACGTCCCTCGGAGGTACTCCGCATGCTCAGGGAAATCAATTTTTAAATTATTACCCTTTTCTCTGTTTGCTTTGATATAAAAACACAAGTTTTTTAGGAAAGAGGTCCGGGGGATAACCCTTTTTTCCAAAAAAGGGTTATCCTCGGCAGGGTTTGGGACAGAATACCGATATTCCGGAGAAGAAAGTTTATTTCCGTGCCGCATGGTTCCCGCCGGTTGACAACCGGTGACAAGTTGACTATAATAGAATGGGCAATGATTAATTTACTATAAAGGTGGTTTTTTCGATGGCCAAACAAACACTTCTTACTGATGAAGGCTTAAAGAATTATGAACAGGAACTGGAATACCTTAAAACTGTCAAACGAAAAGAAGTTGCTGAAAAAATCAAAGTAGCCCTTTCCTTCGGTGACCTTTCTGAGAACAGCGAATATGATGAAGCAAAAAACGATCAGGCTATGCTGGAAGCAAGAATTGCTCAGATTGAAACAATTCTGAAAAACGCCAAGATTATCGATGAAAGCGAACTCAATAACGAACATATTCACATCGGCTCCAAGGTTAAGGTGCACGACTTTGAATTCGACGAGGATGCTGTGTATCAGATCATCGGTTCAGACGAGGCCGATCCCTTCAACGGGAAGCTTTCTGATGAGTCCCCTGTTGGTGCTGCCATGATTGGTCATCAGGTAGGCGATATTGTTGAGGTCGAAACCCCTGACGGACCAATCAAATTCGAGATTCTCGAAATTACAAAGTAAAGGAAGATCAACATGGGAGAAGAAAAGAAGGTTCAGCCGCAGCAGGATCTGAATAGTCTGCTGCAGGTCAGACGTGATAAGCTGAAGGAATTACAAAATGCCGGAATGGATCCCTTTCAGATTATGAAATATGATGTCACCCATCACAGCAGCGACGTCAAGGAACAATTTGATGCCTTGGAAGGAAAAACCGTTTCCGTGGCCGGACGGATCATGTCCAAGCGTGTCATGGGCAAAGCCTCCTTTTGCCATATTCAGGATCTGAAAGGTACCGTTCAGTCCTATGTTGCCAGAGACAGCATCGGCGAGGAATCCTACAAGCTCTTTAAGAAAATGGACATCGGTGATATCGTAGGACTGAAAGGAGAGGTTTTCAAGACAAAAACAGGAGAAATTTCCATTCATGCCAGCGAAGTCACTCTGTTGTCCAAAAGTCTGCAGATTCTGCCGGAAAAATACCACGGCCTGACCAATACCGATACCCGCTATCGTCAGCGCTACGTGGACCTTATCATGAACGAAGAGGTTAAAGACACCTTTATCAAGCGTTCCAGAATTATTAGCGCCATTCGCCGCTATCTGGACACTCAAGGTTTTATGGAGGTAGAAACGCCTATGCTGGTAAGCAATGCCGGCGGTGCCACTGCCAGACCATTTGAAACCCATTTCAATGCCTTGGATGAGGATCTGCGTCTGCGCATCTCTTTAGAGCTGTATCTTAAGCGCCTTATTGTCGGCGGTCTGGAGAAAGTCTATGAAATTGGGCGCGTATTTCGCAACGAAGGCCTGGATACCCGTCACAACCCCGAATTTACCCTCATGGAGTTGTACCAGGCCTACACCGATTATCACGGCATGATGGATCTGACTGAAAATCTCTACCGCTATGTAGCCAACGAAGTATTAGGCACCACCACCATTGTTTACAACGGTATCGAAATGGATCTGAGCAAGCCTTTTGAGCGCATCACTATGGTGGAGGCGGTCAAGAAATATACCGATATTGACTTTAACCAGATTACCACTCTTGAAGAAGCACGTAAAATTGCCGCTGAAAAGGGGGTGGAATATGAGCAACACCACAAGAAGGGTGACATTCTGAATCTGTTCTTCGAAAACTTTGTAGAGGAACATCTGATTCAGCCCACCTTCCTGATGGATCATCCTGTTGAAATCTCTCCACTCACAAAGAAAAAACCGGATAATCCCGATTATGTAGAACGCTTTGAGTTCTTCATGAACGGTTGGGAAATGGCCAATGCCTACAGTGAACTGAACGATCCTATTGACCAGCGTGAACGCTTCAAGGCCCAGGAAGAACTGCTGGCTCTCGGTGATGAAGAAGCCAACCGCACCGATGAAGACTTCCTTAACGCATTGGAAATCGGTATGCCTCCAACAGGTGGCATCGGCTTTGGCATTGACAGAATGTGTATGCTGCTGACCAATTCCCCCGCGATCAGGGACGTTTTGCTTTTCCCGACAATGAAGAGTTTGGACAAATAAACCCGAATAAAACCAGGGTTTTCGTATTGTAAGCGTACAAATTTACGACCAATTTACGACCAAAAGAGAACACGTTCAAAAAGTTCAGGACTTCCGGTGATAAACGTCGGGAGTCCTGTTTTATTCGGAGATTCCAAAAGATAATAAAAAACAAGCAGGAGTATCAGACCTTAACGTAAGGCTGATGCTCCTGCTATTTTATTTCTTGTTCGAGATTGTTGAATTGGTAGTATGAGGAGCTGTGAAGTTCAGGGATAAGGCGGAGAAAAAAGGGTTACGGATAATAGATGTACTGAATTGAATATTGTGCGATTTATTGTACAGGTCATATAGAATATAAAAATACATAGCTTGTAAAATT
>CACYCV010000242.1 GCA_902772955.1 uncultured Ruminococcus sp. | reverse complement strand
CTGTCCCAACTGCGGCAAGGTGATGCCCAACTACGTTGGCACCTGCGGCTGCGGCGAACCCAAACCCTTTGATTTTGATTTCGGTGATGCTCCGGCTGCTCCGGCTCCCGCTCCTGCACCTCTTCCTGATATAACTCCCAATATTCCCACCAAGAGCAAAATGACACCGGAGCAAATGGCGGTTTTTGACAACGTAGAACCTTCACTCCAGGGTTACAATCCCCAGGTTGAGTCTGCCGTTCCTACCTATCAGGGCGAGGATTACAGCTACGTCAACAATACCGGCATTCCGAATCAGACAGAATATCAGGGACCCGGTGCAGCTTTCATGAAGAATGATAACGCTCAGTTCAATAACGACGCCACCAATCAAATGGATTCTGATCAGGACTATAATGCTCCCCTGGATCCCTTTGATTTCAGCAATGCGCCGCCGGCTGCTCCCATGCGGTTCAGTGATGTACCTCCCTCCCACTTCGGTTTTGGTGCTTCACAGAATAACGCGCCTGCCAAGGCAGAACCTCCTGCCCCTCAAAAGCCCTCCATTCCTGAATATCAGCGTGCTCCTGTTGATGATTTCTCCACCAGCAAGGGCGGAAAAAAGCGCAAAGAGAAAGAAAAGCGTTCCTTCGGAAAGAAGCAGCGGGAAGCTGATGTCATGCGTCAGGCGGAGGAGGCTGTCAATAACCGCACCGATGTTCCCAATAACGGTACCTGGACCTGTCCCAATTGCGGCAAAGTCATGCCGAAGTATGTAGGCACCTGCGGTTGCGGTGAACCTCAGCCCTTTGAATTCTGACAAAAAACAATCCATATCATTACAGCCGTCCGTGAAGCAGCTTTCGGGCGGCTGTTTTTCAGAAAAAGCGTATGTTCCACCCAAATAAACAAATCCTACTGTTATCCGGCTATCCGGATTACACCTTTTTCTTTCCCCACTGCAGAAAAAGTACGGCCATCCCTTTCCGTTGAAATTTTTTTCTCATGCTTCCGAAAAAATGCCTTTCTCTGACACGGCTGTTATGGCAGCGGGATTCATTCCTTGCAGACATTGCTTTCTTCCTTATACAAGTCACCAAAGCATCCCAGTAAAAAACAGATTTCCCGACCGGGATCATGTTTTATTTCTTATTTTTCGCAAAATCATTATTCATCCGAACGGAGGAATCACCATGAAAAAAGTCATTATTATCGGTGCCGGTCCCGCCGGAATTTCAGCAGCCTTGTATCTCATCCGCAGCGGCGAGCTGGAGGTCAGTGTCATTTCACGGGGCATCGGTGCCCTGGCAAAGGCAGAAAAAATCGAAAACTACTACGGCTTTTCCCAGCCTGTCTCAGGCAAGGAGCTGTATGAAAACGGCATTGCCGGTGCCAAAAGACTGGGCGTCGGTTTCCGGGAGGAGGAAGTAGTCTCACTGAGCTTTGACCGGGATTTTCATCCCGTTGTTGTTACGGAGCGGGGAAGCTACACCGCAGACGCTCTGCTGCTGGCTACCGGAGCCTATCGGAAAGCTGCCCCTATCGAGGGACTCAAAGAGCACGAGGGCAAAGGCGTCAGCTATTGTGCCGTGTGCGATGCATTTTTCTTCCGGGAAAAAACCGTTTGCGTCATCGGCAGCGGAGAATATGCCGTTCATGAAGCACAGGTACTGGCCAACACAGCCGGCAGCGTGACAATCCTGACCAACGGCCAGCCTCTGACCGCGCGGGTACCGGAAAGCATTCCTGTTCTGACGCAAAAAATCCTGTCCGTCAACGGAGCCACTTCCGTAACCGGTCTGACACTGGATGGCGGAACGATTTTTCCAGCAGACGGCGTTTTCGTAGCTCTGGGAACTGCCGGAAGTACAGACCTTGCCCGGAAGGTGGGAGCCGTGGTAGAAAACAACCATATTCAGGTCAATGAGCAAATGGAAACCACTCTTCCCGGCCTGTTTGCCGCCGGAGACTGCACCGGTGGAACCCTTCAGATTTATAAAGCCGTTTATGACGGTGCCATGGCCGCCTTTTCAATTCTTCGCTACCTAAAATCGATCACCTCCGCTTGTTAATCTTGGGGCTTTGCCCCCAAGCCCCTTTGGAGTTTCGCTGTCTGCGGACAGCGACTTAGGGGGACTTTTGCGAAAAAGTCCCCCTAAGAACCTCGAAAACGGACGCTGCAAAGTG
>CACYCV010000241.1 GCA_902772955.1 uncultured Ruminococcus sp. | reverse complement strand
TCGGAACTTTCCTCTTTGCTTGTATCGGAACTTTCCTCTTTGCTTGTATCGGAACTTTCCTCAGTACTTGTGTCGGAACTTTCCTCAGTACTTGTGTCGGAACTTTCCTCTTTGCTGTTTTCGGTCTTTTTTCTGGGAAGTGTTTTTGTTTCTGTTTCTCCGCAGACAGAGCAGGTTCTTACTTCCTGACCTTCCTCTGTTTCGGTAGGTTCTTTGGTTACTGTCCAGTCGCTCCAATTGTGTTCGAGAGCCGGTGTTACTCTTGTGACGGTAAGTCCGCAGCCGGAGCAGGTCATTGTTATTCTGCCTGTGCTGTTGCAGGTAGCCTCTCTTGTTACCACAGGCTCACCCCATGTGTGTTCATCACAAAGCGCAACAAACTTTATATTGTGGGCTTCTGCATATTCTTCGGCGGCAGTGTCATGGTAGCCGTAAATTGTAAGGTTTTCGTTGTGATTGTGGAATATATCTCTTTCCATAACAGTTACACTTTCAGGAATAACAATAGTTGTCAGTTCATTACAGTCTTTAAAAGAATATTCTTCTATTTTCGTAACTGTGTCGGGAATTTCTACGCTTTTGAGTGCAGTATTTCTGAATCCTCCTGCTTTGATCGTAGTAACACCGGAACTAATAGTTACAGCAGAAAGCTTTTCACAATCTCTAAACATATTTTCTCCTATAACTAATACATCGTCCTCAATAAATACATCTTCCAAATTATCACAATCCTCAAATGCACTGCCATCTACATATGATACACTGCTTGGAATCGTTACACTTGTAAGGCTGTCACAATTGTTAAAAGCTCCTCCACCGATCGTTTCTACAGAGTTGCCTATATTCAAATCTTTGAGATTAGTACAGCCACCAAAACTATCTTGGGCTATCAGTTTAACACCATTACCGATTATTGCCTTTTCAAGTCCGGTACAATCTTCAAATGCACCACTTGATAAAGCTTCTCTTTGTAATTCAATTACGCTGTCAGGTATAACTATTTCTTTCAAAGATGTACATCTTGTAAATGCAGAACTTCCTATTATTTCAACACCATTGGATATTGTTAAATTTTCCAATCCGTCACATTCATAAAAAGCATAGTTTTCTATTGTTTTTACTGTACCGGGAATTACTATTTTTTTTAAAGATCTACAATGGCTAAAACTGCTTTCACCTATTTCTTGCAATGATTTCGGAAAATCGACTTTATCCAGTTTAATACAGTTATTAAAGGCATAACGACCAATGCTTACAACAGATTTACCCATAGTCAATTTTTCTAAATTTACACAACCGCTAAAAGCATCTCCTCCAATTTCTTTGACACCATTACCGATTACTACACTTTTGAGTGCTGTACAGCCTTCAAATGAACCACCTGATAACATTACTCTGTCAAGTTTAACAACACTGTCAGGTATAACAACTTCTTTAATAGCTACGCAACCTGCAAAAGCTCCGCTTCCTATAACCTCAACCCCATTTGATATTGTGATATTCTGCAATCCTGTGCAATCGCGGAAAGCACATTCACCGATTGTTTTTACGCTCCCGGGAATAACTGCCAGCCTTATTCCGGTTTTGTTCGCAAATGCACAACTTCCGA
Organism: uncultured Ruminococcus sp.; assembly: GCA_902772955.1. GTDB lineage: Bacteria > Bacillota > Clostridia > Oscillospirales > Acutalibacteraceae > UBA1213. The sequence continues at coordinate 3,279 of CACYCV010000241.1, read as the reverse complement.
TCTCACTTACGGTCTTGCCTGCAAGCTTGTTCGGGATTTCCAGCTCACCTTTGGTGATGCTTGTTCCTGTGATTCTTACCGTGCCGTCCGAAAGAACCTCGTAATCAAAGTTTCCTTCTGTTTCTGCTGCCGAAACCGTAACGGATGTGTTCTGACTGATAACGGCTGCTGTAGTTCCTGCACCTGCAAGCATTGCACAGGCAAGCATGACGACAAGGATTTTTTTCGCTTTTGACTTCATAAAAATACCTCCATTTTTTTCAGACATTCCTTTTGGTTTTCCGCTGCGGTTTGTATTTTTTGTTCTCACAAACGGAATAACATTGATGTACGAGAAATATCTGTAATAGAAAAGGAACACTTCTGTTCCTTTTCTACATAATACCACACTTCTATAGCATTTTCAAGTGTTTTTTGTTTCGATGTGGTAAAAAGTTATTGAAATGATTTTTGGGGGAGAGTCAGAGGATGTATTATACGGAACGACTGAGGGAATTGAGAGAGGATAATGATCTTACCCAGGAGCAGGTTGCCGAAGCTATAGGAGTAAAAAGGGAGCAGTATCGCCGTTATGAAACCGGTGTAAACGAAATAAAAGCAAGTCATATAATCCGATTTGCGAAATTTTATCACGTATCTGCGGACTATATTCTGGGTCTCAGTAATGAAAAAAACGAAAACAAAACCGGCTCATGAACCAGAATTTCTTTGATAACAGATGTCGATTGCCGATATATGGCAGGATATAAAACCGGTAAAATATCATCAACGACTCCGGGCGTTTCTTTTCCGCAACCTTAGGAAATTTTTGTTCAAAACGGAGAAAAAAACCGAAAAATAAGCGGCCTTTGCCAAATCCCTTGACAAAAAGCCGCATTTGTACTAAACTTATATAATGCACCATAGTAGAGGAGTGCCCTCTTTTGGGAAAATCCTCCGAATCCAGAAAAAATAGTATCATACTTGAGCAAAAAAATCAAGTGCTTTTTTTGAAAGGTTTCTGGTGCGGGACAAAAACCGCCGTTTCCGGCTCCGGGGGATTGTCCTGAAGACCTGTCGGGTTTATGCCCGCGCTGCGGGGAAGCCGGAATGCAACATCATGAATGGAGTGATTTTATGGTAAACGCCAGACCCGTGCGTTTGGGTAAAACGGAGCGAATGAGCTTTTCTCACACCGATGAAATCATCGAAATGCCTAATCTGATCGAAATTCAGAAGGACTCCTACAAATGGTTCCTGGAGCAGGGACTCAAGGAGGTTTTTGAGGATGTGTCGGGCATTACGGATTATTCGGGAAATCTTGTGCTGAGCTTTGTGGACTATACCATCGAAACCGACAAGCCGAACTATACTATTGCCGAGTGCAAGGAAAGAGACGTGACCTATGCAGCCCCTTTAAAGGTAAGAGCGCGCCTCTTTAACAGAGAAACCTCGGAAATCAAGGAGTCCCTGGTCTATATGGGTGACTTCCCTCTGATGACTCCCAGCGGTACCTTTGTCATCAACGGCGCGGAGCGTGTCATTGTTTCTCAGCTCGTCCGTTCGCCGGGTGTTTACTATAAAATGGATCATGATAAAACCGGTAAGGAGCTGTTCAGCTCTACCGTGATTCCCAACCGGGGTGCCTGGCTGGAATATGAAAACGATGTCAATGACGTTTTCTATGTCCGTATCGACAAAAACCGCAAGCTCCCCGTGACGGTGTTCATCCGTGCCCTGGGTCTTGGCACCAACCAGGAAATCATTGATTTCTTCGGCGCCGATGACAGAATCCTGGCTACTATTGAAAAGGATACTACCACCAACCAGGATGACGCCCTCAAGGAGGTTTACCGCAAGCTGCGTCCCAGTGAGCCGCCTACCGTAGAGAGTGCTCAGGCACATATTGATATGCTGTTCTTTGACCCCCGCCGTTATGATATGTCCCGGGTCGGCAGATATAAATACAACAAAAAGCTTGGCATTGCCAACCGTCTTGCCAACCGTATCCTGACAGAGCCGATTGCCGATCCCTATACCGGCGAGCTGCTGGCGGATGCGGGAGAATTCATTTCCAAAGAAAAGGCAATGGAAATCGAGGACAAGGGCGTGACCGTGGCCTTCGTAGAGGGCGCCAACGGCAATCCTGTCAAGCTCATTTCCAACGGTATGGTCAATATCTCCAAGTATGTGGATTTTGACGCCAAACAGGAATGCGGCATCAACGAAAAGGTGCGCTACGTTGTCCTGCGGGAAATTCTGGACACCGTTACCGATCCTGCCGAGCTGAAAAAGGAGCTCAGAAGACGCAAGGACGATCTGGTTCCCAAACATATTATTATTGATGATATTTTCTCCTCCATTAACTATATGAACTCCCTTGCCTGCGGTGTGGGTACCACCGATGATATCGACCACCTGGGCAACAGAAGAATCCGTTCCGTGGGTGAGCTGCTGCAGAACCAGTTCCGTATCGGCTTTGCCAGACTGGAACGTGTCATCCGTGAAAGAATGACCCTGCAGGCACAGGATCTGAACAATCTGGCACCCAATGCCCTGATTAATATCCGTCCCGTGACCGCCGCCATCAAGGAATTCTTTGGTTCCTCGCCGCTGTCACAGTTCATGGATCAGAATAACCCGCTGGCTGAGCTGACCCATAAGAGGCGTCTTTCCGCTCTGGGTCCAGGCGGTCTGTCCAGAGATCGTGCCGGATTTGAGGTGCGTGACGTTCACTATACTCATTACGGCAGAATGTGTCCTATCGAGACACCTGAAGGTCCTAACATCGGTCTGATTTCCTATCTGGCTACCTTCGCCAAGATCAACGAATACGGCCTGATTGAAGCGCCCTTCCGCAAGGTGGACAAGGAAACCGGTGTGGTCACCAATCATGTGGAATACATGACCGCCGATATCGAGGATAACTACATTGTGGCACAGGCCAATGAACCGTTGGATGCGGAAGGCCACTTTGTCAATGCCAAAATCGTCGGCAGATATAAAGATGAATTCGTGGAAGTGGAAAAGAGCAAGGCGGATTATATGGACGTATCCCCGAAGATGGTTGTTTCGGTGGCAACGGCCATGATTCCCTTCCTGGAAAACGATGACGCCAACCGTGCGCTGATGGGCTCCAACATGCAGCGTCAGGCAGTGCCGCTGCTGGTGACGGAATCTCCGATTGTGGGTACTGGTATGGAATATAAGGCCGGTGTTGACTCCGGCGTCTGCATCCTGTCCGAAGAGGCCGGCGTGGTGCGCTATGTCAGCGCCGATAAAATCAAGGTGCAGTATGAC
>CACYCV010000240.1 GCA_902772955.1 uncultured Ruminococcus sp. | reverse complement strand
TGTCTCAACTTAATTAGCCGCGGCTTCCGCTCCTCACGCTCCTCACGGAGCGCTCTGGAGCGGTTCTTTTTTGCCCGGAAAAACACTTCGTGCCACCTCTCCTTCAGGGGAGGCGGCACGAAATGCCGGAGGGGTTGATAAAGCAACTCCCTCCGCTAAACGATAAAACGGGATGTGAAACGAATTTGTTGAATTGCCCGCAGGGGCACCCCCGCCCGGAAGGACGCTTTGCAAAAATAAAAGTTTTCGCTCAAGCCTTTTTCAAAAGGCTTGCAGCGTCCCTGGGTGCACTCCGCAGAGTGCGAAATTCCCAACAAAGTCAACCGCATTTTTTTCTTCTGAGCAGTGCCAGAGAAGCGGCTGCCAGAAGAGCAGCGGAACCGGAAATCAGCAAAATAACCGGTAATACCTTATCGGAGCTTTTTCCGGAAGCAGCACTGCCGGATCCTGCAGGGGCAGAATAGGTGTAAATCACATAAACGGGCTTTTCACCGAAAACACCGTTGACATTGGCGGTGGAGGCTCTTTTTTCCAGCCCGTCAAAGCCTTCCTCCCGGGTCTGATAGACGCTTCCCTTTCTGCCTGTCAGGACTGCGGTTTTCAGCACCTTGACACCATCCTCTACATACAGCACATTCACCGTCCCTTTGCCGGTGACAGAGCCGCCTTCCATCCAGACCTCACCACTGACGACATATTCCCTCTCCGGATCATCGGAAAAAACTGCCCGGATGTCTTCGCCTCGCGGGATTTCCTCCAGTGTCAGGGTATGCCAGCCCTTTCCCATAGCGGCATCGGCCTTCATCATGGTTCCGCCGGGTGCCGTGTATTCCGTCATTTCTCCGTCGTCCCGGCTCCAGACCCTGACGGAAATGTCCTTGTCGCTGTCGGAGGCATAATGCAGCACCAGAGGCACGGGATCCGGAGTAATATAGTAGTAGGAAACAGCAATATCCTCATCCCCCGCAATCCCCGCCGCATTCACCGGAAAACGGCTGAGATCCACCTCCATGCCATCCACTGAGCGCAGATCGGCCGCATAGCTGCTTCCTGCCCGAAGCTGCCGGATCAGAGGTTCCGCTGCCGGGAGCGGCGTGTCTTTGGAAGGGTCAGGATTATCCCTATAATAGTTCACCGTGAGCTGCAGCAGCTTTCCGGTATATTTGCGGTAATAATAGGTAACCTGCTGGGGCTCCTTGGTAAAAAGCCCGCTGACCTTTCCATCGGTTCGGTCAAAATCATACATTGTGTTCAGTGAAGAGAGCTTTTCCGTTGCATAGGCAGAGCCTGACGTCCCTTTATAGCTTCTGGATGCCAGCACCTCTCCGCTTTCACTGTCCTTGTAAGTAACCCGTACCACACAGGCATCCGATGCCACTGACAGCTTGTCAAAGCTCTTACGATCCACCAGAATCATGGCGCTGCAGGGAGCAATTGCCACAGTCTGCCCTTTGATGGCATCCAGCTCATTCAGTCCGGCTTCTGTACCGTTTGCAATCACAACCCATTCTCCGGGAAGCTGCCCGCCGGAAGCCTCTTTTAGGGTTACGGACTGCACATCGGAGGAGGCGTTGAACAGCACTGCCGCATAAGCCCATTCCTTACCCTTGGTCAGGGTATTTTCCAGAGTATAGGCCACCACCCCCGGCGCATCTTCACTGAAAGCGATTTTTTCGGCAGAGCCGACGGTAGGATCCCGGAAGGGCCTGAAGTGCTTACGAATCTCAATCAGTCCGGCATAATAAGACACCAGATCGGCGTATTCCGCCGTACGATTCCAGTCCAGTTCATTCAGAGCGGCCGGAGAGACATAGCTGTTTTCATCTCCCTGCTTGGTACGGGCGAATTCCTCACCCGCCTGCATGAAATTGATTCCCTGAGAGGTCATCACCAATGCCGCTGCCAGCTTATTCATGCTGACCAGCTGTTCATCCCGCTCCAGATAGCTCAGATCATTCTTGACAGACAGCACCAGCTTATCATACAAGGTAAAATTATCATGGGCGGAAACATAGGCAATGGACTGGGAAGGCTGTTTTGCCCAGCCTCCCTTCAGGGAATCGGCACAGATGCTTGCTTTCAGCGTACCCCTGCCGCTGCCGTCCTGAACAAAGCCCTTTTCCAGAGCGTTAAAGACATGACCCTTCACGGCGTCCCGGAAATCATCGTTAAAGGCTCCGATGCGCTCATTCAGCAGACGGATATTACTCTTGACAGCCGTCTGAACCGCAGCAGAGGAGGGGCCTCCCATCCAGGGCTCACCATATAGAATGATTTTTTTGCCGTCCTGGATGCTGTTATCCAGCGCCCTGCGGATCTCGTTCATCGTATCCACATCATGCACACCCATAAGGTCAAACCGGAAGCCGTCAATATGGTATTCACTGGTCCAATAGAGAATGGAATCGACCATATATTTCCGGTACATCAGATGCTCACTGGCCGTTTCGTTGCCGCAGCCGGAGCCGTCGCTGAAGCTACCGTCCGCATTCATTCTGTAATAGTACCCCGGTACGGTCATTTCAAACCAGCCGCCCTTGGCGGTAAAGGTATGGTTAAAGACCACGTCCATAATCACGCCGATTCCTGCTTCATGCAGTGCCATAATCATCTGCTTGAATTCCCGGATCCGCACATTGCCGTCAAAGGGGTTGGTAGAATAGGAGCCCTCCGGCACATTATAGTTTTTTGGATCATAGCCCCAGTTAAATTCATCGGAATCAGTTACCGACTCATCCACGGTGGCATAATCATACACCGGCAGCAGCTGGACATGGGTCACTCCCAGCTTTTTCAGGTAGTCGATGCAGGTGGAATATTCTCCCTGATCTCCCAGTGTGGTTCCTTTTTCTGTAAAAGCAAGATATTTACCGCGATATCTGAGTGACACGCCGGAAACCTCACTATGAGAGAAGTCCTTGATATGTACCTCCCAGACCACCGCATCCGTAGGGTTCTCATAAAGGACATGGCGGTCCTGATTCCAGCCGTCGGGATTGGTATCGTTGAGATCCACCACCATACTGCGGTTGCCGTTGACTCCTGCCGCCTTGGCATACACATCCGCAGTTTCCTGTGTCGCTCCATTGATATCGATCAGATAGGTATAGTAAAAATTCTTTTTATCTCCGTCCAGGCGAACGCTCCACACGCCGTTATCGCCCTTCGTCATGGAAACAGGCGTCATCTCCTGTGCCCCGGGTTCCTCATCACTGCCGGTACGGTAGAGCTTGACCGAGACATGAGAAGCGGTAGGCGCCCAGACCTTAAAAGTCGTACCGGATTTTGTATAAACCGCACCAAGATCATTGCCGGTATAAGCCTGTGCATCCAGCGGATGAGCATACTGAATCAGCGGCTGTGTTGGTTTTTCGGTTTCTCTAACGGCATTTGCCATGTGATTCCCTCCTGTAAATACTGCGAATGCAAGAATAGCGCTCAGCATATATTTTAGTTTCAGTTTGCGCAATCTAATCCCTCCGTTATGATTGCTTTGATCCCACTTTTATTTTAACACAATTTCATCACTCATTACAATCCCTTTTTCGTCAAAATTAATATTTTATCTTCAGTCAGGTTTCACATTCTGTCCGCGAATCGACAGCGGAGGCACTCCGTCACGCAGGCGACTTGACAAATGAATATCACATCCAGGGTTATTGTTTAGTGAAGCAAACACATCCTGCCTACGCAGGGGGTTTTCCGGGCGGGGGTGCCCCCGCAGGCGACTTGACGAATATGTTTCACATCCAGCTTTCTTGTTCAGTGAAGCAAATTCTATCGGCGTACGCAGGGGGCTTTCCGGTCGCCCCCTGCACCCCTTCGGGGCGGGAAATTAATAAGGAGAGGCT
>CACYCV010000239.1 GCA_902772955.1 uncultured Ruminococcus sp. | reverse complement strand
TCACAGGAGCCGTCACAGGAGCCGTCAGCAGAAGCTTCCTCCACGGCGGAGAATTCCCGTCAACAGGAGTCTTCCCGGCAGACATCTTCCGAGTCGTCAGATCAGCCGGAGGTTTCTCAGGAAACTTCAAAGGAGGTATCTCAGGAGGTATCTCAGGAGGTTTCCCAGGAGGAATCTTCTCATGATCCGGAGGAGGAATTTTTAGATGCCTCCCGGATCAGCAATAACCCCATCGGTGTGGTGCTGGACTGCAAGCGCAAGGACAACACCTACTGTACACAGGTGGTCTATTATGACCAGGGATGGGACCGGCTCATTGACCCCTTCAACAAAAACCGGGGCAAAAGCAGCTATACCAACCCCACCCTGCGGACGGATGCGGTTTTTTCCCGGGATATCAACGGAGATGGCATTCTGGATGTTCCGATTGTCAGCCAGATGAGCGCATCGCTGGACGAAAGCGGTACGCCGGTCTGCAATCTGACGGAATGGAGGGATTATGACGTCTCTTCGAGAAAATCCGTTCCGGTGTTCTATACCGTTATCAACCTGAAGGACGGCTATTATTTCAGAATGCCCGAGCGTTGGATCGGAAAGGTGACGGCCCGGAGCAATCCGGAAACCCGGCAGCTTTCCTTCTTCCTGTGGAATTCCAAAACCAATTCCGTGGGGGACAGGCTGCTGACAATCTATCGCTTTAACGAACAGCAGTGGAGCGAAACCGGACAGGATTCCCTGATTCGTCTGGAGCTTCACCAGGAGAACAGCAAGGCAGTGCTGGCGGCGGAGATCTTTGTCACCAGTGCCGATGACGCCTTGAATATCACCCAGGACGAAATGACCCGATCGGTCTATATCATCTGAACCAGAGACAGGAGGTAACAGCCATGAAAAACATATTAGTCGCAGAGGATGAAACCGCCATCCGTGAATTTGTGGTAATCAATCTGGAGCGGGGTGGTTATCACGTGACGGAAGCGGAAAACGGCGCCGTTGCGCTGGAAAAATACGATGCCGCCGGCGGTGATTTTGATATTGCCATTCTGGATATCATGATGCCCGAAAAGGACGGCCTGCAGGTCTGTAAGGAACTGCGGAAAAAGAACGGCAATCTGGGAATTATCATGCTTTCCGCCCGTACCCAGGAAATGGATAAGGTTTCCGGTCTGATGCTGGGAGCGGATGACTATATCACCAAGCCCTTCAGTCCCACGGAGCTGGTGGCAAGAGTGGATGCCCTCTACCGGCGGCTTGCCATTGCGGAAATGCGTTCCGAAAACAATTTCAAGGAGGAAATCAAATCCGGCAGCTTTTTGCTGAATCTGAAAAGCCACTCTCTGATGAAGGACGGGCGCCTGATTGAACTGACGCAGGTTGAATTCCAGATTATGGAGTACTTCTTTTCCAATCCCGGCAAGGCTCTGGACCGCAGCGCCATTCTGAAATATGTCTGGGGGGAAGCCTATGTGGGTGAGGAAAAAATCGTGGACGTGAATATCCGCCGTCTGCGAATGAAAATTGAGGATACGCCCTCTTCGCCCAAATATATCGTAACCGTCTGGGGACTCGGCTATAAGTGGGAAAGCAACTGATTCCTCCGGAGGTGAAGGATTTTGAGAGGTATTACAAGAAGATGGCTGATCAATACCTTCGGTGTGATTCTCGTCATCCTGTTTGTGCTGGTGATTGCCTTTGCGTTTGTCATCCAGCACTCCTATTACAGCAGCATCAGCCAGATTCTCAACGGTCGTTCGTCAGAGCTGGTCAATATCTTCAACGAAAAAGAGGATTTTATCCAGACGGCCCGTGTTTATGTGGAAAATTTTCCGGATAAAGAGCTGATGGAGCTGATGGTCATCAACGAGCAGGGTCAGGTGGTGATTACCTCCACGGGCTTTGCACCGGACAACAGTCAGGAAATGCCTGATTATAAGAATGCCATTGAAAAAGGAGAGGATTTTGCCGACTGGCACGGCAGGCTAAGCTCCGGAGAAAATGTCATGGCGCTCACCAGAGTGATTCGTGATGACAAGGGACACCCGGTGGGAGCCATCCGGTATGTGGTTTCGCTGGAGGAGGCGGACCGGAAAATATTTATTTCCATTTCCTTTGTGTGTATGCTGGGACTGGTGATCCTGTTCTTTATTTTTCTGTCCAGCACCTATTTTCTCCGCTCAATTGTACGGCCTGTCCGGGAAATCAGCACCACCGCCAAGCGGATTGCCCAGGGGGATTTTGACGCGAGGCTGACGAAGCTGTATGACGATGAAATCGGGGATTTGTGTGATACCATCAACTACATGGCAGGCGAACTTGGCACGGCGGATAAGCTGAAAAATGACTTTATTTCATCGGTGTCCCACGAGCTGCGCACGCCGCTGACCGCCATCAAGGGGTGGGCGGAAACCATGCAGCTGGACGGCTTCCGGGACCTGAAAACCGTTCAGAAGGGCATCGGGATTATCATCAAGGAAACGGAACGGCTCAACGGCATTGTAGAGGAGGTTCTGGATTTCTCCAGGATTCAGCAGGACAGAATGGTGCTGATTATGGACAGAATTGATATTCTGGCTGAGCTGGATGAGTCTATCTATATGCAGCGGGAACGCGCCAACGCCGAAAACAAGCATATTGTCTATGAGGAACCGGAAATGCTGCCGCCGGTGATCGGTGACCGCAACCGTCTGCGGCAGGTTTTTATCAATATTATCGACAATGCCCTGAAATATTCCGGCGACGGCGGGGTGGTCAACGTCAGCATCGAGCAGCAGGATCAGACCATTGTCATCGTGATTGCCGACAACGGCTGTGGGATTCCCAAGGAGCATCTGCCCAAGATCAAGCAGAAATTCTACAAGGCCAATCAGACTGTCAGAGGCTCCGGTATCGGACTGGCAGTGGCGGATGAGATTATCAAGCTCCATAAGGGTACCTTGGATATTGACAGCATTGAAAATGTGGGCACCACGGTGACCATCCGGATTCCGATTCTCCCGCCCAAAACAGAGGAGCAGGAAGGAACGGAGAAAGAAAAGTGAAGGAGCAGAGGAATGAAAGGGAAAAAAACCAAGAGAATTACTTCCATCGGAGGACAAGCACTGATGGAAGGCATTATGATGCGGGGCCCCCGGAAAACAACGGTTGGGGTCAGAAAATATGACGGCAGTATTGAGCTGGAGGAGATTCAGCCCCTGAATCTGACCAGGAAATATAAGCTGTTCCGACTTCCCTTGCTGCGGGGAGTGGCCGGTATGATTGATTCCCTGGTAACGGGCAATAAGGCGCTGATGCTTTCGGCGGATAAGGCCATGGAGGGGGAAGAGGTGCCGGAGGAGCAGATGAGCAAGGTGGACAAATGGCTGGACAAGCATCTGGGTGAAAAGGCAGTCAATGTTATTATGACCATTGCAATTGTGATAGCGGTGGTGTTTTGTGTGGCGGTCTTTTTTGTGGTTCCCTCCTGGCTGTTTGATCTGCTCAAAAAGCCCCTGCCCTTCCTGGAGAGCCACATGATCTGGCGGTCTGCTTTTGAGGGAATCCTCCGGATTATTCTGTTTCTGGTCTATATGGCACTGGTGACACTGAATAAGGACATCAAGCGGGTGTTTCAGTATCATGGGGCCGAGCATAAAACGATTTTTTGCTATGAACACGGGCTGGAGCTGACGGTGGAAAACGTTCGCGTGCAGCGGCGGTTCCATCCCCGCTGCGGTACCAGCTTTATTGTGCTGATGCTGCTGGTGGGCATTCTCATCGGCCTGTTTATTCCTGTCACCAATCCCTGGCTGCGGGGCTCCATCAAGGTGCTGCTGCTGCCGGTTACCATGGGAATCGGCTATGAGCTGATCCGTGTGTGTGGCAGACATGATAATGCCGTCACCCGGGTGATTGCCGCTCCGGGAATGTGGATGCAGCGTCTGACCACCAAGGAGCCGGAGGACGATATGATTGAGGTGGCCATTGCCGCCATGAAGGACGTCATTCCCGAAAACGGCGAGGATATCATCGGATGACGGCCCGGGAAGCCTATTGCCTGGCACGGGATACCCTGCAGCAGGCGGGGATTCCTTCTGCAGCCTTTGAAGCCCGCTGTCTGCTGGAAGACCGCTTCGGGATGCAGCGGACAGACCTCAAAGAGCTGCCCTTTTCCGAGGAAAGCCGGCAATTATTGGAAAAGCTGCTGCAAAAGCGCATCCAAGGTGTTCCCCTGCAGTATCTGCTGGGAAAATGGACCTTTATGGACAGGGAATACTTTGTCGGAGAAGGGGTGCTGATTCCCCGGGACGATACCGAGGTGGCGGTGCGGGCCTGTTATCAGGCCGTGAAGCATCTGAGGACGCCTGCCATTGCGGATCTCTGTGCCGGCAGCGGCATTATTGCCCTGACCCTTTCAGAAATGCTGCCCGGATCGAAGCTGACGGCGGTGGAGCGGGAAGAGTCGGCCTTTGCCTATCTGACCAGAAATATAGAAGCCCATCACGCCGCCAACGTGCGGGCCGTGAGGGGAGATATTTTTGTGTGCCATTCTCTGTTTGACGACGGGACGCTGGATGCCATCATTTCCAACCCCCCTTATATCGAATCCTCTGTCATCCCCACTCTGCAGCGGGAGGTGCAGTTTGAACCGAAAAGTGCCCTGGATGGGGGACAGGACGGGCTGGATTTTTACCGCTGTATTGCTCAGGACTGGCTGCCCAAGCTCCGGCCGGGAGGAACCCTGACACTGGAAATCGGAGAAACCCAGGGAAAAGCCGTTTCTGCGCTGCTGCAGCGGCAGGGAATTCCGGAACAGTCGATTCTACAGGATATTCAGGGATTGGATAGGGCAATAATTTGTACAAAGCGGGAGAAATGACCTCACCAAAGCCCCGAACCGTACTTGCAATTTTCCCTGAGAGTCTGTATAATAATATCATCACGCAACACCCCGGCACAGGGGAAAGGAAAGGATGGATCAATAATGGCACTGGATAAACAGAAGGCACTGGAAACAGCGCTTGCACAGATAGAAAAGCAATTCGGTAAGGGCGCGGTCATGCGTCTCGGGCAGAACGCCGCCATGCAGGTGGACGCCATTTCCACCGGATCCCTGTCACTGGATATGGCACTGGGAATCGGGGGACTGCCCAGAGGAAGAATCACGGAGATTTACGGCCCGGAATCCTCGGGTAAAACCACCCTTGCCCTGCACTGCATCGCGGAGGGGCAGAAAAACGGCGGCATGGCTGCCTTTATTGACGTAGAACACGCCCTGGATCCGGTTTATGCCCAGGCCCTGGGGGTGGATATTGACTCTCTGCTGGTTTCTCAGCCGGATACCGGAGAAGAAGCCCTGGAAATCACCGAAGCCCTGGTACGTTCCGGTGCGATTGACGTGATTGTGGTAGACTCCGTTGCGGCTTTGGCGCCTAAGGCGGAGATTGAAGGAGATATGGGTGCCTCTCATGTGGGTCTGCAGGCAAGACTGATGTCCCAGGCGCTGCGGAAGCTGGCCGGATCCATCTCCAAGCTGAATTGTGTGGCCATCTTCATCAATCAGCTTCGTGAAAAGGTCGGCGTCATGTTCGGCAATCCGGAGACTACTCCCGGCGGCCGTGCTCTGAAATTCTATTCCTCTGTCCGGCTGGATATCCGCAAGGTGGAGGTCATCAAGGTGGGCGGCGATATTGTCGGCTCCCGCACCCGTGCCAAGGTGGTCAAGAATAAGATTGCGCCTCCCTTCCGGGAAGCGGAATTCGATATTATGTACGGTCAGGGCATCTCCCGCCTCGGGGAGCTGCTGGATCTGGCCGTGAGCATTGATGTAATCAAAAAGAGCGGAGCCTGGTTCTCCTATGAGGGCGACCGGATCGGTCAGGGACGGGATAATGCCAAGCAGTTCCTGGCAGATCATCCGGATATCGCCAAAAAGGTGGAGGACGAAGTACTTGCCAATAAAGATAAGTTCAATTTCTCCAAATCCTCCAAGCCCCCCAAGGGCAAGGCCGGCAAGTCGGATGCCAAGCCGGAAACGCAGGCAGCCGAAGCACCGGCACAGCCCGCAGAGGAGGCGACTGCTTCCTCCAGAACGGCGGATACCGATATTGACATTCTGGTAGACTGAGATGTTGATTACCGCGGCGGAGGAACGAAAAAAAGGAATGACGGCTTTGTTTCTGGACGGAGAATATGCCGTCAGTGTGGATTCCCTGACCCTTGCCGCCTCCGGCTTTCATGTGGGAGGGGAAATCAGCGACGAAGAGCTGTATGAGCTGCTGTCCGCCTCAAAGATCAGCCGTGCTAAGGAAAAAGCGCTGTATCTGATCGAGTACTGTCCCCGTACCCGCAAGGAACTGACGGACCGGTTGGTTCCCCTTTACGGAGAGGAAGCGGCAGAGGCGGCTGTTTCCCGGATGGAGGAATTGGGGCTGATTGATGACGAAGCCTATGCCCGGGAATATGCCCTGCAGCTGATAGAAAGAAAGCATTTTTCTGCGGAGAGGGTTCGATTTGAATTAATCCGAAAGGGAATTGACCGTTCTCTGGCGGAAGAAATTCTGGAGGAGCTGGAGCCGGATGCCTGCGAGCAGATCAGGATCCTGCTGGCCACCAAATATGCCCGCCGTCTTTCGGATGAGAAGGAGCGTTCCAGAACCGCGAATTCTCTCCGCAGTATGGGCTTCCGCTGGTCTGATATTCAGGAAGCCATGCGAGAAACAGAAGGATAAATCCGTTTTGAACCAACGTCTCCGGGAGTGCTGCGCAGTGGAGAAACAATCTGGAAAACAGCAAGCCCGTTTGTACAACGGATTTATCAGGCTTCCCGAGGGGGCTTTTTTTGAAAAGGCCCTCCCGGGAGGTTTGTTGTGCGTGTTTGTTGTGCGTGACCGCACGGGACAATTCGCGGCAGCGCTGCGCTTGGTTTTGCCGTGTCCGACTTTACTGCCGCGGCTTCCGCTCCTCACGGAGCGCTCTGGAGCGGGTGCGTTCTGACCGGAGGAACGTTTTGCAACGTCCGTTTTCGGGGGTGCGGGTGTCCGGCTGAGGCGCACTCCGCAGAGTGCGAAATACCAAGGGGAATTTGCCTCTGATATCTGTTTTTTATCAATTTTTTTGCATATATTCTGTTGGAGAATCGTATGAAAGGAAGGAATACCCATGGCAGAAAGAATCGGAATGGTCAGTCTTGGCTGTGCCAAAAACCGTGTGGATGCGGAAATGATGCTCTATACCCTTAAGGAGGCGGGCTATCAGATTGTTTCGGATCCTGCATTGAGCGATGTGGCCATTATCAATACCTGCGGCTTTATTGAGGATGCCAAGCAGGAAAGCATTGATGAAATTCTGGAGCTGGCTTCTCTGAAAAAGGAAGGCAAAATTAAAGCCATTATCGTCACAGGATGTCTTTCCGAGCGCTATCAGAAGGAAGTCATGAAGGAGCTTTATGAGGTGGATGCGGTAGTCGGCATCGGCGCCAACGGCAGAATTGCCGAAATCGTCAAGGAGACGCTGGAAGGGAAAAAGGTGCAGGAATTTCCCGATAAGGAAAATCTGACACTTTGCGGCGGCAGAGTCCGTTCCACGCCCTTCTATTATGCCTATCTGAAAATTGCGGAGGGCTGCGATAACCATTGTACCTACTGTGCCATTCCCATGATCCGCGGACGTTTTCGCAGCCGTCCCATGGAGGATATTCTGAGAGAGGCAAAGGAGCTGTCCGAAAAGGGTGTCAAGGAGCTGATTCTGATTGCCCAGGATACGACCCGCTATGGAGAGGACCTGGAGGGCAAGCCTCAGCTGGCCAAGCTTCTGACGGAGCTTTGCAGACTGGAGAGTGTACAGTATCTTCGGGTGCTGTATTGCTACCCGGAGCGCATTACCGATGAGCTGATTGATGTGGTTGCCAGAGAGGACAAGATTCTCAAATATCTGGATATTCCTCTGCAGCACTGTAACGGGCGTATTCTGAAATTAATGAACCGCCATGGAGACAGGGCTTCTCTTTCTGAGCTGGTGATCAGGCTGCGCAGCCGTATCAGGGGACTGACCCTGCGGACTACGGTGATGACGGGTTTTCCCACGGAAACGCAGGAGGAATTTGATGAGCTGTCTTCCTTTGTCGAAGAAATGAAATTTGAGCGTCTGGGCTGCTTTGCCTATTCTGCCGAGGAGGATACTGCCGCTGCCCGCATGGAGGGACAGCTTGACGACAGCATCAAAAAGCATCGGCAGGAGCTGATTATGGAGCAGCAGCAGCGCATTATGGCAGCCCACGCCCGTCATCGTATCGGCAAAACCATTCCGGTGCTGTGTGAGGGATATGACCGGTTTGCGGAATGCTTCTTCGGAAGAAGCAAGGCGGACGCACCGGAGGTGGACGGAAAGGTCTTTTTTGTTGCCCAGGGAAAGAAGCCTTCCATTGGCGATATTATTCCGGTAGAGATTACCGATACCCTGGACTGCGATCTGATGGGATTCTCTCATTGAGCGATCCTGAAGAACAATGGGAAAGGAAGGCTCTGAATGAATCTGCCCAATAAGCTGACGATGCTGCGGCTGATCCTGGTGCCGTTTTATGTATTCTTTTTGCTGATGCCGGTGATTCCGCATCATTATCTCTGGGCGCTGCTGATTTTTGCGGTGGCTGCCTATACCGATCATCTGGACGGAAAAATCGCCCGGAAGTACAATATGATTACCGATTTCGGTAAATTTGCCGATCCCTTGGCGGACAAAATTATGATTTTTGCCGCGCTGGCCTGTTTTATCCAATTGGGTCTGACGGGTGCGGTGGTGTTGATTATTACCGCGGCAAGAGAATTTACCGTCACCTCTATCCGGCTGGTGGCATCCGGCAGCGGCAAGGTGGTGGCTGCCAATATCTGGGGAAAGCTTAAAACCGTCAGCCAGATGGTTGCGGTATTGGTGGTAATGCTGCTGCAATATCTGCTGGAGCTGCACACCATGGGAGCGCTGTCTCTGGGAGATGCCGGTACCGTGAGCTTCTGGTTCGGGGTGACAGGAGAGATTCTGCTCTGGATTTCGGTGGTTCTGACCCTGATTTCCGGTGTGGTTTATGTCTGCCAGAATTTTGATTTTATCAGAAACGCAAAATAACTTCCCCAAAAGTCCGGAAAAATTTTATTTTTGGGGTGGCATTTTCGGGAAAAACCGTGTATAATGGTAATATAAATCAAAAGCAATGAGGAAGAGAAGTAGCGACCCCGGTTTCCTCCAGAGAGACGTCCCTTGGCTGGGAGGACGTCAGGCAAACCTTCGTGAAATGCACTTCTGAGCTTGTCGGCGGAACGCACTGCCAGTATGCCGACACGGGAGCCGCCGTTATCGGTCAATGAGGACAGTCTGCTTTGGCGGGACTGTCAAATCTGGGTGGAACCGTGCAGTCAACTGTGCCCCTTTGTGCTGATGCTACAGAGTGGCCGGCTGACTGTTTTTTTGACCCTTTTTGGATGTTTCGCTGTCTGCCGGAGTGTTTCGCACTCTGCGGAGTGCTCCTTAGGGGGGCTTTTACGAAAAAGTCCCCCTAAGGGGCTCGACC
>CACYCV010000238.1 GCA_902772955.1 uncultured Ruminococcus sp. | reverse complement strand
TTACTGCCGCAGCTTCCGCTCCTCACGCTCCTTACGGAGCGCTCTGGAGCGGTTCTTTTTTGCCCGGAAGGACGCTTTGCAAGCCTTCCTTGAGATGTAAACTTTCCTCGTTGATTTTTCTCCGAAGGGGTGCAGGGGGCGATCGGAAAGCCCCCTGCGGACACCGAACGTATTTGCTTGAAAAAAAACAACATCTGGTGCGGTGGATGTGAAACGGTGCGCTTTTATCAGGTGATTTCCTTGTACTGACCGTTTTCGTCCGCTGTGGAATCAAATACGATCTGCTGTTCGCCGACACTGACAAAAAAGCGCTTTTTGAAGCTGATGTGATCGGTATATTCCAGCTTTGGCTTGACAATGTAACACATAAGACCGTTGACTTCTATCAGGTCCTCGGTGACCTCAAACAGGTAGTTGTCGAGATTTCCCTCCAGACGGAGCTTGTTTCCTTTGGAAAGCAGCAGTGCAATGGCGTCGTTGGGGGATATTTTTGCGTCCGGATAGCGCTTTTGAAAGGACTGATCCTCCTTGGAGGAATTCAGTGGTACAAACTCGTAGTCGCTGGTGATGTTTTTGGCAAAAACCTTGTCTCCGTTAGTGGCAACCAGACAATTGGAGCCGACAAAGATTTTTTTGCCGTTGGCTTCAAAATAGAGATAAAAGGAATAATATTGTCCCCCGTTGAAATTGACAACTCCGGCAAAATACTTCTGATATTCACTTATGCTCTGGGGAAGATTGAAATCGGTTCTCCGGCAGGTGTCCAGCAGCGCACAGGCTTCCTGATAGTTCAGACTGTTGGGCAGCTCGGGAAATGCGGGGCTGCTGTCACGCAGAATCAGAACGTTATCCATTTCGATGGGCTCAAAATCGGAAACCTCAATGATTTTGAGGTCCGCAGATTCTTCTGCTTCGGGGGTTTTGGGAGAATTGCAGCTGCAAAGCAGCAGCGGCAGTGCTGTCAGAGCAATCAGAAAACGTTTTTTCATAATCATCCTCATTTCTTTTGTAACACTCTCAGATAATAATGAACGGTCAGCTCCAGGGCTGTCGTTTGCATCAGTTCTTCCCTTCGCTCCTGACGGATGCGCCAGAAATGGGGAGTCATCATCAACAGGGACTGCAGATCCTGGTTGAGCAGAGAAATGTGATATTCCTGCTCCTGACACTGCAGTTCACGGAAGGCTTCTCCGCAGGGGGCAGGATGCTTTTCCTGAGGGAAAACCGTATCATATATGATTTCCTTCAGCTCTGTCAGGTGACGGCTCCCTACGGTGACTTCGGCAACAATGCCGTTTTGCTGCAGAACGCGGGCATATTCCTCCGGCTGAAAAAGAGAAAACATGGCAGTAACCGCCTGGAGGGAAGCGCTTTGCAGAGGAAGGGAGGAAGCGGTTGCGACCAGCCACAGAATGGATTTGTCGCGGGAACAAGCCATTCTGACACCATCCTTGGCAATATCAATCCCGATACAGGAGGCGTGACAGCGCTGCCGGAGCATGGCGGTATAATAGCCCTCGCCGCAGCCGATGTCCGCAATGACGGGAGCTTTGGAGGGGGCATAGCGGCAGATGGCGTCTGCTACCTGCTGTCCGATGGGTTCATAATAGCCTTTGTCCAGAAAACGTCGTCTGGCCATGAGCATTTCTTTGGTATCACCCGGATGCAGGGAATGCTTCTGCTGTACCGGGAGAAGGTGCAGATATCCCTGTCGGGCAAAATCAAAGCTATGCTTCTGCGGACAAACACATTGTTTACCGTCTGCTGCCAGAGGAGCACCACATAAGGGACAGACAAGCTGAAAGACGCTGTTCATGCTTTCATCTCCATTGGATTATTGAATCCGCTTTAATTGGCCGCCGCAGTTGCAGCGATAGCGGGAGGGGTGAGCAATGACCGTAGAATACCGTATCCGCGCAAATTGCCTGCCGCATTTCCGGCATTCCAGCAGATAGCGCGGCTGAGAAGCCGGAGGTTCCGGAGTGATTCCCATTTCCTCATAGGAATTGGTGCACCTGATCTGATAGCCATATCGCTGATTCATGATGTCCGCATAACGGCGGAACAGCGTACCGTGATTCTGACAGCCGGGACAGGTGTGCAGAATTTCATGAGCCAGGGTCTGAAGACAGGATTTTTCCGGCGCTGTCAGCATAATGGCCGACAATTCAATCGTAAATCTGCCGTTGCGACATATGCATATACCATAGCGCTTTTTGGCTCTTTGATTGATCAGAACATGACGGTCAATGGCATCCGAAACCGGCAGTCCGGCCGCCTTTGCCTGCTGCAGTACAGCCTGGAGCATAAGGTCAAAATCTTTGTTAAAAGATGTTTTTTCCGGCATGAGGCTCCTCCTGTCAGATCATGGCGAGGGACGGAAAAACCGAACGGCCCATTTCCTCCAACAGGCAGGCGATACCGTCTTCATCGTTGGAACGGGCGATATAATCCGCACTTTTTTTAACGGGCTCTGAGGCGTTGGACATGGCGATGCCAAGACCTGCATAGCGGATCATGGAAATATCGTTGAACCCGTCGCCAAAAGCGATGCACTCATCGGTTGCAACGCCGATGGAGTGCAGCAGCTTGTCAATGGAGGCGGCTTTATCAACATTTTTCGGCACCAGCTCCAGGAAAAACGGTTCGGATTTGTAAACGCCGATGCGATCACTGAATTTTTCCGAAAGAATACTCTCTAAACGGGAGATTACTTCCGGTTCTCCATGCAGGAGACATTTGACAATATCAAAACGGACATAGTCCGCAAAATCTTCTACAAAATGGAGGGGCATCCCATTGATGCGGGATTCCAGCTCCGTATATTGGTTGATCTGCTGGCCGACTATGATCCGGTTGTCTTCGTAGGTGTTGATGCCCACCGGATAGTCCTTTATAATAGAACAGATTTCAGGAATCATGTCCAGAGGGAAGGAGTGACGGTACAGCACACGTCCGGTTTTGCATTCGCGGATGCAGCCGCCGTTATAGGAGAGAATATAGCCGCCAAATTCCTTCAGGCGAAGAATATCGGCATAAGGCTGTATGCCGTGGGTAGGTCTTCCGGAGGCAAGTATGATTCTGCCGCCGCTTTTCTGATAGGCAATCAGCTTGCTTCGGGTTTTGGAAGTGATTTTTTTCTGGGAGTTGGTCAGGGTTCCGTCAATGTCGAGGGCAATGATTCTGAATAACATTCCATCCTTCTTCTTTCTTCTGCCAGACGGGAATGTCAGCGCCCCGTCTGAATAGGGTAAAGTAAAAAACTCTCTTTGTGCAAAATGTAAAAAAACCGGGAGCAGAGAAAAAATAACGCAAAATAAGGAAAAAGGGCTATTTTGTGTCAATCCGCCGAAACAAACTATATTTAGTAGGTACCGGGCGCTTCTTTTGCACAATTTTATTTTAAAAAAAACCATCGTTCCCGTCAATAGTATTTATGAGGTATAATCAGGTGTTGAATGTCGATTTTTTTGTTCTAATCAGAAAAAGAAATCACTTATTCTTGTCATTTTGCACAATTTCCAAAAAAATAAAAAAAATATATTGAAAAATCCTTCTCAAAGTGTATAATTATATATAGTATATAAGATCTGACAGAGATCATACGCTAACGGAGGTATTGTAATATGAAACGCACACAGGTAACAGCGATTTTGATGGCAATGGCATTAGCAGTGAGCTCCACAGCACTCTTATCCGGCTGTGCAGGCAAATCATATTTTTATACACACGAGGCAGGCACTGGCTTCGATCGTGAAGGAAGTGCGAATGAGGACTACGGAAAAAGAGGCAGACGCATGAAGGAAATTCCGGACGATGGTGCTGTCGGTATGATGCCTGATGATGAGCAAGTCAAGAAGGAGTCCAGCGCGGAAACGGAGCAGCCTAAGGAGGAAGAATCCAAGGAGGAGGAAGAATCCAAGGAGGAAGAGGAGTCCAAGGAGGAAGAGGAGTCCAAGGAGGAAGAGGAGTCCAAGGAGGAAGAGGAGTCCAAGGAGGAAGAGGAGTCCAAGGAGGAGGAAGAATCCAAGGAGGAAGAGGAGTCCAAGGAGGAGGAAGAATCCAAGGAGGAAGA
>CACYCV010000237.1 GCA_902772955.1 uncultured Ruminococcus sp. | reverse complement strand
TGGAAAGTTCTTTGAAAACAAGGCTGTGTTTATCAGTAAGAAATGGTTTCCCGATTTTGCTAATTACCGACGTAACGGATATGATTTTGACGCGCGATATGACGACGGATTAGCGGCATTTCGAGATAAAGAACTGTTTGATCTCCTTAATAAAAATGCTCCGATTCTGTCAAAAGAATTGAAAACGATGGGCAACTATCGAAAAGGCGGAAGAAAAGGGTTTGATACGATTATCACCCGATTGCAGGCACAATGCTATGTGCTGATCCGTGATTTTGTTTATGCTTCTGATAAAAACGGAACCCCTTACGGCTGGGGTATCGCCGAATATTCCACACCGGAGGAGTTTTTCGGAAAGAGTTTCTGTAAAAAGGTGTATCAGAGGACACCCGAAGAATCTTATAAGAGAATTCTAAAGCATCTTTGTTCGCTTTTCCCGGATGAGGATGAAAAGCTTATCCGGAAAATATTAAAATGATGCTATTGAATACCGAAAGGTTCAATATGATTAGAAAAAAGGCAGCCAACCGTTTTAGGTTGGCTGCCTTTTTTAGTCGTGATTGTTTACTTTTCTTGAAAGACATCCATTTTCATTTAAATAATGCTGCTTATCCGATTTGAGCAGGGCTGGAAACATCGGCGGACTATTGTTTTCTCTGTGCCGATTGTATGTTTTTTCTTTCGGTACAAAACCTCGTTAGCTTTTATATAAACCCTCTTTTAAATTCTATCGTTTCCGTTCCGCCGCTCTCCGCTGTGAATGTATATTCACCGGGGAATGCCATTCCGTTGTGGTCGGTAACGAAAATCACGTTGTGCTTTGTGTAGGTTTCAAATTTCAGTTCTTCCTTATTTTTCACGCTGCCAACCTTAACGCCGTTCAAAAATACCTGCTGTACAACCATAGAGCCGACAAAGCTTCCCTTCCTGTGAAGCACCACAGTGCATGGAGCATCCAGGATTTCGTCTTCCGCAGCCACAAGAGGCTCTGCTTCAAATTTTTTCTTGCAGTTTTGGCATTGACAGCGAATAGGCACAACTTCAAAATTGTTTTTTGCCTGGGAGCTCTGTATCAGGTTGCCGATTGCTCCGAACATAGCGGCGCCCACAGCTTTTCCTACAGAACCCTTTGTACCTAAATACTTTAATTCCGTTCCGTTGCAATTCGGACAATGCAACCCCTTTAAACTTGGATATTGCGCATTTGCCATTTTGTTTCCCTCCTTAGTTCATGTATGCTTGGCGTTTGTAACGATGCTACACCAGTAAACATTTGTTCTGTAATTTTTCCTTCAGCTTACTAACTTGACTTTCATACCGGTAACCCAAACGAGATTCAGATAGACCGAATCTTCTCAAGATTCTTTTTCCGTTTTTGTGAAGCATAAAACTACGCCGGCAAATTTTTTAATGATGATTCAGATATGCAGTGATGGATCAATATTCGTAGAAGCCTTTTCCCGCTGTAATGCCGAGTTCCCCTTTGTCGATCTTCTCTTTCAGCATCTGAACTTTCTTCCAGGTCAAAGTGCCCTCTTTCTGTGCGTCGGGGTGCATCATGTTGATATTGTAAACCGTTGTAAGGCCGACAATGTCGATGATCTGGAACGGTCCGGCCGGCGCACTTGTCGCAAGACGCCAAGTCAGGTCGATGGTTTTCGGGTCGGCCACTTCTTTTGCCCAGAGATCCTGTGCGGAACTTAAGAAGGGAACCAGCATGGAATTGAGAATATAGCCCGGCTGCTCTTTGTGGAGCTGGAGTGGCACCATATTGATTTCGTCCGCAAATGCCACGACCTGTTTATAGACTTCCGGATCGGTGCCCGGATGTCCCATGACTTCACCGGTGTTGTTTTTCCAGATGGTGTTTGCAAAGTGGAGAGCGCAGTATTTTGCCGGTCTGCCTGTGTGCTCTGCGAACATGCTGGGGAGAAGGGTGGAGGAGTTGGTGCAGAGAATGGTCTTTTCCGGGATCAGGTCCTTCATTTTTTCATACATTTCTATTTTCTGATCCGGATTCTCTGCCATTGCCTCGAT
>CACYCV010000236.1 GCA_902772955.1 uncultured Ruminococcus sp. | reverse complement strand
AGCCTTTTCAAAGGCTGCGGGGTCCATGGGGCAGAGCCCCTGGTCGCACTCCGCAGAGTGCGAAACTCCAAAGGGGCTTGGGGGCGAAGCCACCAACTTATCCTACTCCCTTGACAGCAGCGCAAGCTGCTGTGAAAAATACTTAGGTTGAACTTTTCTTACTGATTTCCATCCGAAGGGGTTCAGGGGGCGACCGGAAAGCCCCCTGCGTACACCTGACGGTGCGCGCTCACAGGAAGTGCCCTTGTAGTATGGCCGCACAGGAAGTATTCGTCACATTGCCCGCGAAGGCACCCCCGCCTTCAGAGTACGAAGCTCCACAGGCAAAGCTCTTTACTATGCAAAGAAACACCAACAGGCAACAGAATAGACTGCTGCTTGTTGGTGCCATTTTATGAGATGCTTTCCGAATGCTTGCACGAGAAAAGCCCGGCATTATTCGTCGAAGATAATTTCCCGATAGCCGTTGCCGTCCAGCCATTTAGTGCGGACAAGCTTCTGCAGGAATTCCACTTTTGCAGGGGTGTTTTCAAGGACGGTGACGGTTTTGGTATCAGACGGCTTGTCTGTATCAAAACGCCATGCCCAATCGGTCTGTATCACACGATAGTGACCCACCGGCAGGGAACGTATTGTCTTGCTGCCATAACCGTTGAGGGCAATTGTCATATCGATCCAATCATTTTTTCCCTCATCCACACCAACAATCCGGACCTCAAAGCTCTGACCGTGAAGCTCTTCGGGAGCACCCTCCGAAGGCGCCGCCGTAACCGTCAGATCTCCCCTGACATAATCATACTTGGCGTAGAAATGCTGATCCTCCCGGGCACCAAAGGGATACTTGATGGTATATCGATCTCCGTCAGCCAGACAGGAAGCCTCAACCGGCTTCATGCATTCCCGGTCGTAATACCAGCCTTCAAAACGATAAACAGGGACAAAATCACCGTCAAGTTCCATGGTTTCCTGCGACTCTGCTTTTGCCGTTACTGCATTTTCGGGAGCCACACCAACCTCGGCCGCCTCCTGGTTCAGCGACAAAAGCTTGGCAATGTCAGCAGACGGCACCTGCGTTTCGTCTTTGTCAGAAATTACCGCATGATAATAAAACATCACTTCTTCCCGCTCGGTATATACAAAGGAAATACTGTTTTTTCGGAAGCTGTCATCATCCGCAACCACAATTGTCTGTTCATTGTTACCGCTCAGAGGATAACCGGATAGAATCGGCGTTCTGGTGGTAAAACGGGTATCAAACTTGCAATCCTCCACTATTCTCGAAAAAGCCTTGTAGCAGATTTCTCCATCTACGGTCACCGCAGAATCCGGATCTCCCTGCAAAGTACCGGGATCTGTTCCTTCCTCAGTCAGCTTTTCAAGCAGTGCCAGATTCCACCGACGAACCTCCTGGGGATTCTCGGAAACGAAGCTGTAGGTGATTTTTACCGGATACTTTTTCTTGACATAATGCAGGTGAAGCTCCTTGGTATAGGGCTCGTCATAGCCTTCCTCATCTATATTGAAAACAACCGTCCGTGGAACCGATTCCGGCATGATAAAGTCGAGGGTCGTTTGCTGAGGCTGCCCCTGATCATCCAGATAGGAAATGATCTGATCATAGCACACAAAACGATAACCGGAAAAATCCTGTACACGAGCCTCTACTGTTGAACCTTTTTCCGCCATACTATCGATGTAGTTGATGGTTTTGAAGGAATAATCGTTGTCCTCTCCGTCAAGATGCAGGCGAAGGGAGTAGGGCCCCGTATCGTCCTCCACCAGGTATTTCAGATGATAGGCGCGGTGAAGGGTGTCCTCCCGGTAATAGAATGTGATCACATTCTGAGGAAGCACACCGTCCGCATCCGCTCCGGAATTGTCATCGGAAATCGTTACAGTGAAAGAAACGTAATACGTCAGGGGAATGTACCCTTCCATGGGAACACAGCGTTCCGTGACCATGGCTTTTTTATTATCCGCAACAATTTTATCCTCCCGCAGCCGCTCCCCTTCCGTTCCGTCTTCGTTCAGCCTGATATAGCGGACACGATAGGGAACCTTGTCCCGATAGGCGTAATAGAAGGCTGCCTGGTTCTGAGAATCATCGGATTTCAGCAGCAGAGAAGTACTCACAGTATAGGGAAAATAGCATTCCCTGTAGCCGGAATTCAACTGATTTTCCACCTTTGCGCCAAAGGTTCTCGTCAGCCCTACAAAAGAGAATCCCTGTGTGTCGGAAGCAATAGATGTCTGATCATCCCGGAGCATATACCGGACTTTATAAAAGGCCGGCACATTAGTTGACCACTTCATAAACAGATCCATGTCACATGTCACCTGCATGGTAGCAGGATCAAAGGCACGAAGGGTGTTCTGGTGGTAATAATACCAGCCAACCGGTCTGGCGTGTTCTATCGTTCCATCGGCTAAGGTATATTCCGGTCCGACCAGGCTGTCAAGGATTCTTTGGTGCTCGTCATTGATATCCTGACCGTAGAAATGATACTCCGGGGTTCCTTTCAGAGGTGTCTGGTTCCGCAGACTGCTTTCATCATAGAAATATCTCACAGTAAAGGTCATGGGCTGCCATCCGGCATAAAGCACCATATCCTGATCGTCCATCAGAAGGGTTGCCCATTCCACCTCCTCGCCCGGCTGGCAGCGCTCGGAGGTGTACCATTTTCCGTCAAAATAGTAAGCGCCCACAGGCAAATCATCAGGATAGGGCAGATTTTCGGAGGGTTGTTTATCTGCCAGAGGTGTCCCGTACATAATATCGGCATACTTCGCATAGACAGTGCTATTATTGTTCAGGGTCAGTTGACAGTGTTTCCGTTTATAATGAAACTTGGTTACATAAAGCGCCTCGTCTGTTGTCCTGAGCACTTCAGGATTGGCCGGATCCGCCGGAAGCTTCGCCTGGCGGAACTGTGTCGGACCATTATCCGTTGCCAGCGAGTTGGTCAGTGCCTCATCAATCGACTTTTCAAAGCCCTTATACATAAACGGCTCCAGTCGGGTGGTATTATTATGGGAACAGGTAAAGATACTTGTGCGGTCCAGAACATAGGTCACACCGTCAATGGTTTCCTGAGGCGTTCCTGCCGGGATTTCTTCTCCTTCCAGCGGTTCATAGTAGATTTCATAAGCATGCTTGCTGATCCTTTCATTGTCAGCACCCCACCAGGCATACATGATTTCCGCAAGGCTGTCAGCAATCTCCGGATCATTTTCCTGATTCTCGTAGGAGTAGTCTTCTCCACGCCTGATCAGCTCATACAGGGTATCACTCTTCTGCAGCACCGCCGGAAGCTTTGTCCGGTTGGTTTCCTTGGTCATGATGATATCGGAGGACAGAATAGGATAAGCACCTACAATATTTCCGTATTTGATATTGCCCTGCTCCCGCAATTTCGTACGCAGCGGCGAAAAAAAGTTAACCGCCCAGGAACCGAATGTCAAGCGTTTGGAGGGCGTCCTGATCGTTCCGTCATTGTTGTAGACTGCTGTGGTAAAACAATTCGACAGACCGTTCTGACCGTTAGTGGGCCAGAGCGCTTCCACATCACCGTCATACTGGGCTTCGATTTCCACACAGGAATAACGGTACCGCTGATTCTTTGGGTTATCCCCTTTATAGCGGTCAAACTGAATGATTTTCAGAGAAGGGTCTGTTACCGGAAAATCCTCCACCTGCGTCCATAAAACGGGTTCATATTCTTCGGTCTTTCCGGTCTGAGGGTTGGTTTCGGAAATCGTGCTGCCGCTGTCCTGGCCGCTTCCGGTAGACGTAGGCACCTGAATCCGGCCAAAATAAAGAGACTTGTTCTTTTCCGGATAAAGATACCAGTTACTGCCCTTATTATTGCAGGTTTCGTCCTGATTAATATTTGAGGCAGGCTCTGCATAGCCGGTTGCACAGGCGGCACGGTCTTTTTTATCATTCAGATACACAGACTTGCCGCCGTTGTTCTGCCAGATGGACCAGGCCTTGTCTTTATTGCACACCGCATGAATTTCCGCGGGAGCTTCGCTGTAATACACATTCTGATTTTCAATGTGCAGATACTGCGCAGCACCGTTCTCTCCGGTAAAGGACACATAGTAGGTATACTCCACCGGGTTGTTTTCATCGTCCCGCACCTGTTGAAAGGTCCATCGGATAATTCTTTCACGATCCGATTCGGAGGCGCTGCCGTCCAGATCAATCAGTCCAAGTCCGTGGGTTCCGTTGCTATAATAGTTTTTGAGCACATTGCTTGATACGGCATAGCTCAGATTATCGGGATTGAACTGCGCTTTATGAGGCACACCCACCACATAAAAGGAATCCCCGTCATGAATCTGATCCGCTTTGAGAAAGCTGTCGTCAAACATTTCCTGTCTGGCATACGCAAACCAGAGTTTGTATGTTTTTCTGGCATAGTACAGTGTAATAATCGTGGAATTATCTCCTCGTACCGTCAGGTTATCCGTATTCCGGCTGAGGGTCATATCCTTATCCAGAAAAAAGTATTCATTGCCCGGAAGCGTATGATAATAATCGCCGTCATCATACTGCTCCATCAGTGTCTGCAGATCCAGCATATCGTCCGGCGTTGCTTCCAGCTGCATTTCGCCCCAGAAGTTATAGACAGTGGGCTTTCCCTCTTCCTGCAGATCGGCATTTTTAAAGACAAGGGTATAATAATATGTTCCCTCCTTCAGACGCCATTTGGCACGATAGGCAATATCCTCTTTGACCGTATCCAATGCAGGCTCCCAGCCCTCAAACACAAAGCCGGGCTTTTCGGGTCTTCCCACCAGCATTTCATTCAGTTCAGAGCCGTAGGGCATATACAGGGATGATACGCCGTAGCCGCCTCCCAGGTCAAAGTTAACGGAGTAGTAATCTCTGTCATAATAGCATTGAAAAACGGTTGACCCGTCCGCTGCAATGACCTCCGGCTGGTGATACATCAGTGTGAAGCCCTCAAGGGCATTGTCCAGTGTTTTTCCTCTCAGAGAAACATCACC
The DNA here is from genome assembly GCA_902772955.1 of uncultured Ruminococcus sp. Lineage (GTDB taxonomy): Bacteria > Bacillota > Clostridia > Oscillospirales > Acutalibacteraceae > UBA1213. The sequence continues at coordinate 7,950 of CACYCV010000236.1, read as the reverse complement.
GGCATAATCCTCCGGAAAAGTATAGTCCTCGTCAAACTCTCTGGGAATCGTTCCGGTCAGTCCCTTGCTATGAATGACAGAGGCCAGGGAATAATCGTTATCCTGCAGATTCTGCTTCATCAGTTCAATGGAATAGTCCACATCCGTGGGAATATAGAAAATATCCGTATCATAGCTCCTATCAAACCGCACCGTCACCACCGGCATCGGAGTTTTGATCAGCTCTCCTGTAGTTTCATCTACAGACAGCTGCACAGGCGTATAGCCAAGAACCGACGGACACTTCTGGTCAATGGTGTTTTCAGAGCTTTTTGTCATATTGGCCACAAAGGCCGGATAGGGCATCGTGCCTTTATGATCCTCCCGTTCCTCATCAAAAAAGTAGTAATTGATTTTGACGGTAACGGTTTCAACCTCTCTGCCGCTTTTTCTGCCAGCTACAGAAGCAAAAGACACCAGCATAATCGTGAAAGCCAGCATAAGGACAGCGGCGGCACAAACGGCATTGCGTATTTTTTTCGTCATATCCGTTTTTCCTCCTTGTTCACATCAATCGGCAGCGGGCAGCACTCCCCAGGCATCCAGCACCGCCTGTTCTCCTGTGGCTGCTACTCCCAACGCCTGAACGGTTTCTGCCAGATATTCCACATGAAAAACAGATTCGTCATCCGGCGCCTGACGGAGCTGTACAAGCTTCTGATCCTCCCGGATCAGCGCCGGCGTCCTGGCGCCTCCCTTCACCGGAATTCGGCAGTAATAATAGCCGTCCGTGTGGCGGAACCATTGGTCCGTATTGAATGTCAGCTGATAGTCCTTGCCCAGAACGGGCTGCTGACCAAAAACGTTTCCGTCTTCATCCTGCCATGTCGGAACAATGGCTACTCTGACATAAACAGGATAGTCCACCGACGCATCCGGAGTAACGGTAACATTGCTGTCAGAAAAAAGAGCTTCCGTATTTTTATCGAAGGTTCCTGCAATCTGAGGGGTATCGTAATTCTGGGGGACAAACACATCCTCCTGAGGGGATGAAACGTGCAGATACTTGGCAAACAGCAGGGTAGAAGTCGCTGCTGTCGTCAGAACAGTCAGCACGATTACTACTCGTGTGGGAAGAAGTCGTTTTTTCCAAGAATTGACGGACTGTTTCATCACAGCGCCTCCTTTCTGACGGACAGGAATCATCCGTCCCTTTGGTTTTCTTGCCGCCGACCACATCAATCGGCCTGTATCAGATAGGCATAAAGCTGCAGTCCGGCGGACTGTGCATTGTAGTCAGGGCGGCTTTTATCCCGTAGCGAATCGCTGATATAGACACACCCGTCCTGAAAATGAACCGGAATCGTACACCGGGTATGGGGGGCAATTGCCTGTGCATACCGATAGACCCTGCCGCCGAAGCGGGGTGTCAGGTTCTCATCGGCAACCCACTGGCTGCTGTCCAGCTCATAGAGAAAAACATCCTGCGCAGAGGGTGCCAGCTCAAGATAAAGAGTATAGGAAGCATCCCCCTGCCCCTCCATCCGGATAAAGGCGTCCTTGGCAATCTTCATTCCCGGTACAACCACCGAATAGGTGTTGCCGTCAACCACGGTATCCTTATCCAACACATACCGGAAATTATCCTCATCGTAATCGGCACGATATTCATAAATACTCACCCCGCCGGCAGCCGCAGCAACACGGGCACCGCCGGCAGCCCAATCGGAGGAACTGTAGCGGGCCATCAGACCGCATACCATCCGGAAGGAAAGCAGCGTCAGCAACAGCAGCACGGCAAACAACCGGAAGAAAAAGCTGTGGGTCAGGAAGTGTGGTCCTGACTCTATTGACTTTTCTTTCATCACAAGAACACACTCCTTTTTTTGCACGGACAATCTTGGGGCCTTGCCCCAGCGCGTGACCACGCCGGACGATTCGCGGCAGCGCTCCGCTTGCGTTACGCTCGTTTTCGCCGTGTCTGAACATGATTGCCACGGCTTCCGCCCCGCACGACGCTAACGCGCGGGACGTGTTCGCTTCGCTAACAACCAAAAATATGTATGATGGGAAAGCAAGGACTTCACCAAACAAGAAAGCGGGATGTGAAACGTATTCGTCACATTGTCCGTGGGAGCACCTCCGCCCGAAAGGGTGCAGGTGGCGACCGGAAAGCCCCCTGCGTACGCTTGACGGCGCAATACAGGCACTGGATTTTATCAGCATTTCCTTAATTGAATAATAGTATCAGTCATCTTTGTTTTCGCCTTGTTGTTCCTTTAACTGCCTGATTTCCTCCACAAGCTCCTCCCGCTGGCGCAGGGCACGTTTCCTGGCACGATAATAGGGCAATTCAAACAAAACCACCCCACCGATTAGCAGAAGAAGAAAACCTGCAGGGGATTTCACGAAGAGAATCAGGGCACCTATCCATGGCAGAGAGCCAACGGCCTTTCCTTTGATGGCATCTTTACGGATAGGAGGATCCGGCGCATCATTGGCATCTCCCTTGGTTACCAGGGTTTCACCGTCTTTCCGGACAACCCGATGAATGAGCAGGGATCCTTCCTGCTGAAAAACCACGATATCGCCCTCCTCAACCTCCTGGGCAGAGGTGACAAACACCAGATCATTGACAGACAGAGCCGGCTCCATACTGCCGGACATCACCACGGAAACGCCAAAACCAAAGGGCATGGGCATTTTATCTCCAACTACGGCTTCGGCATTGCAGGAATACAGCTTCTGTCCGATGAACAGACTGATCAGTACCAACAGCAAAATCCGCAGCACACTCATTCCTATTTTTCTTTTCGTCACGGTTCTTTTCCCTCATCTTTTATGCGCCTTGCCAGCAGGAAAACCAGCAGCAGTGAGCCACCTGACATTGTAACAAGCACCGATATCAGCACCAAGGATTCTCCTGTGTTCGGAACACCATACTTTTCACCAGAGTCATCATCACTTCTGGTGGAAACGGTCTTAATACCGATGCTCAGAGAAATATCCTTTTTCTGGGACAAATTCCCCAGCATGGTATCGTAGGCGTCATCTCCCTGTTCAAAGGGCCATTCCCATTCCAGAAAATACTGGGCATAGCGTTCGGCGCTCAGCTTCTGCTGCGTCCTGACCGTATTCAGCTTCATGACATCCTCTGTATGTCCGGCATCTCCCAACAGATAATTTCCGTTATCATCCCGCAGCCTGACTCTGACAGGGAGAGAATACTCTGTTCCTGTCACAACGGCTTCCATGGTCATCTCATAATCCAGCAGGTTTTTTTCGGTATTTTTCAGGGTAAAGACAAATTCGTTGGAGGTGCCGGGAGCAATCACCTTGCTGCCATCGGTTCCTTCTACCGTCATTCCCTTCTCCCCTTCATAGCGAATCCTGAAAATTTCCAGCTTCGTCTCGGAAAGCCATCCTTCCTGGGTGATCTCGCCTTCCGCAGGTAAAACCGTCCGGCTGTCCGACTTCTTTTCCGTCATCAGCGCCGTCAGTGCCTCCGATCTTCCCGTGGTAACGACTGTCGCACCATCAGACTGGGTCAGGGGGACAACATGAGAAAAGGTCCGGCGTGAATAGGGACTCAACCTGGAAAACAAAAGGGCCATAGCAGCCACGTTACATAGTAACAGCAGCACCAGCAGTAATCCCAGTATTTTATTTCTTTTTTTCGCCCTGTGCATCCCGGTTCCCTCCTTCATAATCTGATGCTTATCTCATTTTCCGCTTTGCGGCATCGCTTCGGTATTTCCCACCGCCCGATCATAACAGACGTTCGGAGATACCGAAACGCTGCGGGAATTGCCACAAACCCCCGCAGCACTTCTGTACCCAAGGGAAAATGTTGTCCGGAGCAGTTTATCAAGACCGCTCCGACAGTTAATAAAAACGGTCAGCCAATCAGAAATCAGTCAACCTGTGTAACAGTCAGTCTTGCACCGAAGGATACTGTCAGACAAGCAACAATGCTGTCTTCATTCATATCAAAAACAATGGGTGCTTCATCGCCTGTATAAGCAACCACTACCTGGTTGGCAGCATCCTGAGCCGCTTTGACAGCTGTATAGTGAACTGTGTCATAAGCTCCATCGCTTTTCTTCTTTACCACATAGTACCGGTTCTCATTTGCCGCATCACCATTGTCAGCAATCATATCGCCAAGAACGGTGTCAACCTTATCGTTGGTATTGTAACCAAGAGCATCCTGAGTACCAACCTCAAACGGCCACTCCCAGGTAATCGTGCGGGAAGCATCCAATTTCTCATTGGGATTGCAGCCGGTCGTAAAGGCACTCTTTACGGCTGTCTTGACGGCAGCAACATTGGTATAGGCGGTTTCGCCAACCTTCCACTGAACAGGATAGTAAGCAGTGTCTGCCTTAGCGGCATCCTTCAGCTGATACAGTTCTGCAGCGGTATCTTCTGTTGTAGCGACGGTATAGGTCTTGGTCTGGGCATCATATACAAAATAATTGGTTACGGTATCTGTCGTCACAACGCCGTTATAGCGGACCATAACACCGTACTCACCGGCCTTCAGAACGATATCCGTATCTTCATAGGCCACATTCTCATCGGTCACCGCTTTGTCAAGGCTTACTGCGGTGGAAACCTCCGGCTTACCGGTAACAGCAATGGTCATGCCCTTATCATTCTTGGTACCGGGAGCAACAACCAATTCCTCCTTGACGGAAGCGGCAACGGTGGGAGCCTTTTCTGCCCACGCCTGAACGCTGTTATCCGTTGTTGCGGAATAGGAGCTTCCAAACAGATCACCGGATACGGAAGCCACAACTCCAAATTTTGCCACTCTTGCTGTATCGGACTTGCTCTCTGATGTAACATACTTTGCGTATGTACCGCTGATGATGCAGGTGGTCAGCATAACACCAATCAGAAGGGCACCGGCAGTTCTCATGGCAATGTTCTTCTTCATCCAAAAAACCCCTTTCATCTTTTCTTGCCTTTCGGCAGCTCATTCCTCCCTGAGAGAAAAATTCCCTTTGGGAGCATTTCAAAAATATATATCCATCCCTGACGTGGCGTTCAAGGGAAGAATAACAAATTCATTGGCCTGCCATCAATGGGAATCCTCCTCATGGACAGCAGATACTTCTTCCTCCGGCCTTTCCTTCGGATCATCCTTGTCCTCCGAGGCTTCAACCGCTTTTTCATCCGGCGCGGCATCCTTTCCGGATTGTTCCGCCAATGCTTCCTGTTCTTTTAGTGCCTTCTGGGCTTTCAGTTCTTCTAACTCCGCCAGCAAGGCATCCGTACTTTTCTGGCTGCGTTTTTCATACCGTCTGCGACGGATCAGATCATAGCCCACCAACAGAACCAGCGGCAGCACTACACAGATAATCAAGCCGGGCACCGACTGCATAAACATCGCCACATGACCCATTCCGGCCAATTTTCCCTGATAGATGCCGATCAGCCTGGAAGCCTCTACCGGCTTGCGATCCTCTGCGTTATTGGCATCACCCTTGGTAACAAACAGACGCTGACCGTCTGCCTCCTGAATGGCCTTTACCCGGTGAGTCAGTACACTGGTACCGTTTCCGTCCGGATCAAAGAAAGCAATGATATCCCCTTCCTTGACATCCTGGCCATCAGCCTGCCTGACAATGACCAGATCACCGCTGTTGATTTCCGGAACCATGGAATCCGTCAGAACAATCAGCGGGCAGATTCCACCGATTGCGGGAACCTTATCCTGATGGGTATAGCTTTTGATGATCAGAATCAGATTAATAATCAGAATCGGCAGCAACAGCGCGCACAACACAATCCCGATAATCGTAAGTACTTTATGGGAAGCGAAGGTGCTTTTCTTGCTTTCGGTTTTCATGAAATCTTCCTTTCTGTGAACCAGGGCATCCGTCCATTATCGGACTGCCGGATGCATTTTTTGATGCAGCAGGACAAACCATAGGCTGTTTTGTTCACTCTCCCCATGGTAGGATATGATTGTACCATATTTTATTCGCCATAATTCGCCATTATTCTTTATATTACGTACTTTTTTTTAAATTATTAATATTATATTGATTATTATTTTTAAATATGGTATAATGTGTATAGAAAAGTTTGTAAAATCTCACAAAGACAAAAATGATTCTCGCTCTCACGGAAACGCAGTTTTCTGAGTTATTTATTTGCACTTTTCACGATATTCATCTATTGCAAGAAGATAGCAGTCCGCATTTCCCATTTTGATTAACAATCGTATCAAACAGTATCGTTATTATATTATTATTTGGTTTTCCAGGATGACGGTTTTTCAGCCGGCAACAGCACCAAGGAGGAATTCCCGATGAATATTCTGATTGTCGATCAGGATCCGGAGACATTATCCCAATTAGCGCAGATTCTGCGAAAGCTTCTCCCACAGGCGGACATCTGCGCTTATCTCCACGCCGAAGACTATTATGCCATCGCGCACAAGAACAGCTTTGAACTCGCCTTTCTCGCCTACCCACTCCACGGATGGGAGCCGTTTTCTCTGGAGGCTGATCTGCACAAGCGCTATCCCCTTTGCAATATCATTTTGATTACCCAAGAGGTTCTTCTGCCCAGCAGTGTATTGAATATTTACCCCAGCGGAGCGCTTTGCAAACCATTCACATCGGAGGCCATACAAAAGGAGCTGAGCCATCTGCGGTACCCGATTTCCGATAACGCGCCTTTTTTCGGAAAGCTGCAGGTGCAGACCTTCGGCAATTTCCTGGTTTTTGACAACAGCGGCAATGTGCTGCATTTCTCTCTGACCCGTTCCAAGGAGATTCTGGCTTTTCTGATCGACCAATGCGGTTTTTCCGTCACCACCCGTGACATTGCCGCCGAGATTTTTGAGCAAAGCACCCCGGACACCCGTCTGTCCAAAAACATTTCCAAATATGTTTCCTCCCTGATCCGGGATCTGGAAAAAGCAGGCCATCCGGATGTGGTCATCAAACAGAACCGCAGTCTGGAAATCAATAAAAACGGTGTAGACTGCGATCTGTACCGTGTCCTGAATGGCGATCCTGACGCCTTTGCCGCCTATCACGGCGAGTATCTGATCGACTATTCCTGGGCCGAACACAGCGATTCCGCCTACCGGCTCCGGGAACTTCTGCAATAAAGCAAAAACAGCGGGCGCACATCTCCAAAAGGAGACATGGTGTCCGCTGTCCGTATTTTGTACTCAACCGAATATTCGGTTGTCAATCAATAAGCTTTTAATAGGGGAATTCCGGGTTCCGGAGAATCCGGTACCGGATATACAAGAGTGCCGCCTCTTCCCCTGAGTCCCTTAGCATTCTGAGCATCAGCTCCAGCAGTCTGGCGGTATCGGGGTGAATCAGATAGTGATCCCTGGAATGGTCATAGTAGGCAAGGGGATCTCCATCGGTATAGGCTTCTCCCCTGTAGTTTTTACTGGCAGCCACTCTGTCACAAAACATCTCAACCACATAGCGCTTCGGCATTTTCATGCCTGTCATATAGTGACCCTCGTCCAGTCCATAGTCAATCCAGTATTCCAGATGATGCTTATTCCTTCCTTTATGGTGAAGCCAGGCGGCGCTATAACCGCGATGTTCCCGTTCTGCCGCATTGGGACTGCGGGTTCCCTGATAATACTTTGCTCCTACCAGAAACTCCACCGGATGATATTTAGACAAATCATGCAGCAATCCCTGGCGGTACAATCCCACTTTAAAGCAAAGCTCCATCACCAGCCGTTTATGATGATTAATCGTTTTCAGATGGTTCTTCCATTCCATAATAATCCTCCCTCTTCTTGAACGCCATCCGGATACCCCTTGTATCCGCATCAACTATCTCTATTATAATCAAACCTCCCGTCAAACGCAAGCTCGCGGTCGGAGTGCGCACGGAAATCAACTTTCCTCTCCGGAATATTGGGACTCTGTCCCAAGCCCTGCCGGGGGAAACCCTTTTTTGAAAAAAAGGGTTATT
>CACYCV010000235.1 GCA_902772955.1 uncultured Ruminococcus sp. | reverse complement strand
GACTCCCGCTATATCTCCGAGGATGTTCCTCAGGGCCTGGTCATGCTGGAAGCACTCGGAAAAGCCCTTAACGTCGCGACCCCCATTGCCTCCGGCCTGATCGCCATCGCCAGTGCCGCCCTTGGCAGGGACCTGCGCGCGGAAGGCAGGACACCCGAAGGGCTCGGAATGGACAATATCGAGATGATCCTTAAGGACTGTGGAAAAAAAGAGATTTGATTTATGAGATTATCCTTGCAGATCCTGGGAAAAGAAGGTCCGGATATCTGGACGCGCCTGAAAGGGAAAGGAATATTCAGGCGGTTTTGGATCCCGGGGGTATCCTGAAGGACCGTGGAAACACAGATCTGAGAATAAAGAGGACAATACGTCCGGTTTGAGGAGAAGAACAGGATGGGGAGACTTGAGACATTTAACAGACTGGCACAGCTGAGCTTCGGACGGAAGCTGACCGCAGCGGAGCGGGTCAGCCTGATGTCCGATGTGCTGTGGGAACGCGCAAAGTACGGCACGGAGATCCAGGACTATTTTCAATATGAATTCTATAACCTGAATAACCGCGAGCGCCGCAAATATATGACCTTTTCAAAGCTGCGCCGCACGATGAAGATCTGCAATGATCCGCAGAAAAGAGTTCTGTTTGACGACAAGGCGCTCTTCAATCAGAATTTTGCGGAGTTCCTGAACAGAGACTGGATCGATGTCACGGTAGCTTCCTTTTCTGAATTTCAGGATTTCGTAAAAAAGCATCCGTCCTTCTTCGCGAAAGCAAGATCGGGCATGTTCGGCAAAAACGCCGGCCGTTATGATCTGGATTCGGCAGGCGGGGCGGAGCAGGCCAAAAAGCTGTACGCAAAGCTCAAAAAGAACGGGTGCATTGTTGAGCAGCTGATCACCCAGCATCCCGCCCTCGCGGGATTCAATACTTCCTCTGTCAATACGCTCCGTGTCGTGACACTTCTGTGCGCGGACGGAAAGCCGAAGGTCATGGCCGGCGTGCTCCGGATCGGGCGCGCAGGCAAGACCGCCGACAACTTCCATCACTATGGAATCGCCTCGACCATCGATGTGGAGACGGGAATCGTCAATTCTCCCGGGATAGACAGGGAGTTTAAGAGATATATCGTTCACCCGGACAGCGGGAAGAGGATCATCGGCTTCGAGATCCCTTCCTGGGACAAGGTGACGGATATTGTGAGCCGTGCAGCTCTGGTCATCCCGGAGGTCCGCTATGTCGGCTGGGACGTCGCCATAGACGCGGAGGGCAATACTCAGCTGATTGAGGGTAACTATGGCGCGGATCCCGATGTCACCCAGATGCCCTGCAGGACAGGGAAATGGCTGCTGTTCCAGAAGGAACTGGAGGAGATCGAAAAGCTGTCCTGACATAAGATGCATCTTTCCCGAGGTTCAGGAACGGCAGACAGCAGAACCGGATCCGTCTGTTGATACAGGAAGGGCAGATATAAGGACAGGAATTAACAATGAAAAAGATTACTTTTCTCGGCGATATAATGTGCGAGGAACCGCTTCTTCGCGCATCTAAAAAGAAAAATCATTACGACTTCACACCGGTGTTTGCCGGATGTAAGAGTCTGTTTTCCGGATCGGATCTTGTCGTTGGAAATCTGGAGACAATCTTTGCGGGGAAAAAGGCGGGCTATACGGACAGCCTTTTCTCCTTTAATACCCCTGACGGCTTTGCAAAGGCCATGTCGGATTCGGGGATCGGGATGGTCACTCTGGCGACGAACCATTCTCTGGACAGAGACATTCCGGGATTATCCCGCACGATAGAGCTTCTTGACCGGCTCGGTGTCGATCACATAGGCGCCTGTCGAAGCGCGGAGGAAAGGAATGCCGTATTTATCAGGGAGTTTGACGGGAAGAAGGTTTCGTTTCTCAACTATACCTACGGCACCAATCTCAACGAGAGTCCGTTTGTAGTTCCGGAAGAGGAATATTACCGCCTGAATCTCCTGATGCCGCAGAAAAAGGCGGTGTCCAGGGCACCAAAGGGAATCAGGGGAAAGATTTCGAAGACTATTTACAGACTGATTCCCCTGAAGCAGCTTCTTACCATCAAAAAACTGTTGGGAAGGGACTGCGCCAATCGATACACGGATACACTGGATCCGGAGTCGATAAAAGAGGAGTATCTCGACCGGATCAGGGCGGATGTGGAAAGAGCGAAAAGCGAAAGCGATATTGTTGTTGTCTGCCTGCATATCGGCGGCCAGTTTAATGAAATGCCCGGTGAGCAGGTGAGATATTTTACAGAACTATTTTCCGGTCTCGGTGTGGATTTCCTGATCAATACGCATGCGCATGTTGTTCAGCCCTGTGAGAGGGCGGGATCAACATTTGTAGCGCACTGTCTCGGAAATTTCAGCATATCGCCCAGTTCCATTTATGTTCCGCATGAACTGAAACCGGAATATTCGATTACTCTTCATCTGTATGTAGGAGAGGCTGAGCCAAAGCTCACTTTTTCGATTCTTAAGATCGTGGAGAGCAGAGATCATCAAATCAGCGTGCTGCCGGCGGATATTCTCCTTAAGGAACTGGAAGAAAACGAGGATGACAACGGGATTAAGGCGCTCCGGGAGGATGTGACCTTTATTTACAATAGATTTACCGGGAATCAATGTGACAGTATCAATATTCAGGGAGAATACCCGATCGAGGTATAGAAAAATTAACGATTTAATAACGAACATATTATAATGAGGTACTGTATACTGAGTCTTTTAAAGATTAGGAAGCCTTTATGACATTCAACAGCTCGTCATTTTTTTTGTTTTTTCCGGTCATTGTATTATTATATTATCTCGCACCTTGTGCTTGGCGCTGTGCTGTTCTTTTGCTGGGAAGCTGGCTTTTTTATGCTGCATATAGCCCTGCACTTCTTCTGTATCTGATTTTAGCCTCTTTTGTAAACTATCTGATTGGTATTGCTATGGAAAAAGTATGTTATTCAGATAGAAAGCGGTGGCTTATAGCCGGAATTGTTGTTGATTTGGCTGTCCTGGCCTTTTACAAGTATTTTAACTTTTTTTCAATTACTATTCACAGTATTACGAAGGCAAACAAGGAGCCATTAATACTGCATTTACTTGTTCCCCTTGGAATTAGTTTTATTACCTTCACCCTTATATCCTATCTGGTGGATATATACCGCGATAAGATTTCTGTTGAAAAAGATTTTATACGTTTTGCAGTTTATGTTGCCTTTTTTCCAAAAATTGCGCAAGGACCTATTCAGCGGGCAGATCGCTTTTTACCTCAACTTGACGAGAAGCACAGTTTTGATGTAGTTCTCGTCACGGAGGGAATTCTTATGATGCTCTATGGGGAATTCATGAAAATGGTTGTGGCGGATACCGCCGGAATTGCCGTTGATTGTATTTTTGCGCATCGAGATTCTTTTCTTGGATCGACATTGCTTCTGGGGACGATTCTGTTTGCACTGCAGATTTATTGTGATTTTGCCGGTTATTCACTTATTGCCATCGGTGCCGCCAGGGTATTGGGCTTTAAGATTGAGCGCAATTTTAAACAACCGTATTTTTCCCGTTCTGTAGGAGAGTTCTGGAGACGTTGGCACATGTCTCTGAACACTTGGTTACAGCAATATGTATATTTTCCCCTTGGGGGCAGCCGGGGATCTGATGCAAAAACAACTGCGAATGTATTGATTACTTTCGGTTTAAGCGGTCTTTGGCATGGAGCTGATTGGGGGTATGTCATTTGGGGAATCCTAAACGGTGTGTATGTTTCCTTCGAGAACTTAATATCTTCAATATTATTAAAAGAGAACATTGATATACATAATTCTCAACAAGGTGTACTACAGAAAATATTTGGTTATATTTTAGCTTTAGTAAGCAGATTGGTCACTTTCATTTTAGTTTCCTTTTCCTGGATTTTTTTCAGAGCACAGACTTTGGGGGCATCTCTGTTAATTATCAAGCGAATTGCAACGCAATTTCGGTTTCTTAAATTCATTCGATTTGTCAAAGAAAAGGTTGGACTTGGCGCTGGAACATTACTTTATGATCTCGATGTTGTATACGGGTGGCGAAAGCTGATAATGGGACTTCTGGTAGTATTTATCGTTGATTTGATTGCGCAGAAGATTGATCTACCATCCACTCTGGCACGGTCTAATCAAGGTATTCGTTGTACAATTGAGATCGCTCTCTTGATGGCGATCATAGTGTTTGGCGTATATGGAGTTGGATATAATTCAGCAAATTTCATTTACGCTGGTTTTTAGTGACAACACGACATTTTAGTTGCATCGCCAGGCGCAGTAGGCTTTTAGACACGAAAGTATCTGTATGTCGGATATAAAGTCAGAGAAACCACTTTAGAGAGAGGATTATGATGAAGCATTGGCGGAGAGTAGCAAAGGGGTTGGTTTTTATACCTATTTTCTTGCTGATATTCACGGTGGTCACATTAATTTACTACCCGAAATGGCCACCGGATATGCAGTCTGCGCAGATGAGCGGCTTTTATCGTGAAGATACAAACACAATAGATGTGCTTTTTCTTGGATCTTGCAACATGTATACATCAGTGGCTCCGGTGCTCCTCTATGAAAAATACGGAATCACTGGATATGATTTTACTGGTCCGGATCAGTCCATGGCTACCACTTATTATTATTTAAAAGAAGCCCTGAAAAGACAGAAACCTAAAGTTGTTGTTATAGAAGCACTATTTCTGACAGGACCTGATAGCGAGAAGAGGGCATATTATAATAGGTATGCCTTAGATTATATGCCTTTGTCATTGAACAAGATTGCGCTTTCAGCAGTAACATCTATTAATGAATGTGAAGTGATGCATCAGTATGATGAAGACTATCCCAATACGGTATTCACATTTTTTAGCTATCTGTTTCCGCTTCTGCGTTATCACAGCCGAAATGATCTCACCCTTAAAGATTTGACATTTTTTCGTGATACAGATTTGACAAATTACACAAAAGGGTCTTGGGCACAGTACAGCTATACACAGAACGATGGGATGATTTGGGATATAGTTCATAATTCGAAAGAGATTATGCCATTGGCAAAGGAATACTTTCCAAAAATCAAAAAGCTTTGCGATAAAGAAGGAATCGAACTGGTTGTTATAAAGAGTCCTAATTATGCCAGGTGGGGCTATGATGATACCTATACCGCTATTGCTCGCAGCTTTGTTGAGGAGATGGACATTCCGTTTCTTGATTTTCAATCAGTAGAATACAATACATTTCAGGAATATGACTATGGCATTTCATCAGGACGTCTTAATATTTACGGAATGGCAAAGTTGACAGATTCAATAGGGAAGCATCTGACAGTAAATTACAGGCTGAAGGAGACTTCGCTCAATGAGCAGCAAAAGGCTCATTGGGACGACTGCGTGAAAAGATTTTACCAAAAAGCAACAGAGAAGGGCATGTCATTAGTTCCCGGTGATATTGTGCAGACTATCAATAAAGAAGATGGTATCAACATCCGTTGGAACGAATATGATGACTGCAATATTTATGATATGTATCGCTGTGAAGGAGGGAATGGGAGTTATTCCCTACTAAAAGAGGGAATTTCTGGAAATACATATCTAGACACAGATGTCAAACACGGACAGGGGTATACATACTATGTCGTCCCGAAAGAGGGTGAAGCTGCTGGAAAGGCCTCTGCACATGCTTATTATGTTTTTGTCGAAATGCCTTCCGAAGTAAAAGCAAAAAACGAGAATGGCGTAATTCATTTGAATTGGAATACTAAATGGGAGAATATTTACAAATTTGATCTACAGAAAAGATTTGCCTATTGGTTTGATTTTTCTAATTGCCCCTCCGTGACGAAGGAAAGTCATGAAAAGGAATATACATTTGTAGATGAAGATGTTAAGCTGCGAGAAATGTGCCGCTATCGGATATCTTCTGTATATGAGGACGATACCGGCAGCTATTACAGCGCCCCGGCTTTGGTGTATGCAGTGCCACTTCTGGATCCTTATATAAATGAGATTACTAGTATATGACATTTTAATTAACTGTACATTTTATAAAAGCTATGATATCATACAAACGAGGCAATCGGAGGGCCCCTTGT
>CACYCV010000234.1 GCA_902772955.1 uncultured Ruminococcus sp. | reverse complement strand
TGTATTCAACAAACTCGATATCTCCGCCGTCTCTCTGGAGAACAGGTCTTATCTGATCAAGACCGGCCTGGATTTTTTCTTCCATTTTCTTAAAACTTCCTTTCATTTATTTTAAGCTTTTCTGCTTTTGCTTTTCCTGCGCAGCAGACTTCCTTCGCCGCGCAAATATGATTATACCCGTTTTTTTGAAAATGTAAAGTAGTACAGAGATCCCGGCCGGGTCAAATTGTCTTTTCAGTCTGGCCGGGATATATTTGCTGTTACTGTCCGCTCCAGATGTGCTTGCTTAGATCTGCCCGTTTACTTATCCCTAATTTCTCATATACATTTCTAAGATATAGCTTGACTGTATTGACTGAGATATCCATTAGATCTGCGATCTCTTTATTGCTTCTCCCTAATGCGGCAAAAGTCGCCGCATCGTATTCCCGTTCTGTCAGCTCTGTCGTATAGCTCCCCTTATACAACATATTCTGTATTTTTGTTTTTCCCAGAACGAAACGCTCACTGAGCGCCTTTATTTTTTCCAGGAACTCATTGTTTACACCCTCCAGTACAGCATCTAAGTATCTTCCGAAATGTCTTCCGCATATAGCGAAAGGATATACGAGCTGGTCCGGTTCTGCAAGCGCCACAGCAGAAATCAAATGCTCTTTGATTTTCTGTTTACTGCCGCCGCGGTAATAACCCATTGCGGCAAGGGTGTGTAAAAACAGTTCTGACAGTAAAGCCTTTCCCACTTTAGAGCCCGATATAAAGGATTCAATAAGTATGTCATGTCTTTGAAAATCCGCCCGATTAACAATATCTCCAACATGAAAAACTTTTAGGGCCTCAAACCACTCTGACGGCATTTTAGTAAAGTCTCCCTCTAAAAAATATTCGGGGTATTTGGGACTCGTGCACACGACACCATCGATAATCGCCAGGTTGAGTTCCATCCATTGTTTTTTTTCAGAAACATTGTAATTTATGCACAACTCCCGGGCACTCTTCCATTTGGGGATACTTCCCTGCAGCAATGCTATTCGCGAGCGAATAAAACTAGCCGCCATTACAGTCTCTGTTGATTGCCCGGGCAGATCAATTTTCTTGATTTCTTGTTCAGCTGCATCTACTTTTCCCCTAAAGAGCATCAGAGCCGCTTTTGCAATATCTGCTTTTTCTGTATCCTTCGCAGCGGTTTCTTTTATGATCGTCTCTGCGGTACCAGGTGTATTGTATTTAGAAGTGAATAATATTATAGGAGAAGCCACCGGCTGGTCTTTCATTTTCTTTTCCCTTTCTCAAAGATTCGGAATAATAGTATTGTGCTCACTCTCTAGTTTTTTATTTGAGTTTTTTCGCTTTTCGCTAATGGCCTGCAAAAAGACATCTTCGTGTTTCAATTTTTCCATAAGCTCAAAGAATTCAGATGGACTCAATGACTGTTTACCGTCGCACAAGGCCTCTTCCGGGCAAGGATGTGTCTCTATCATGAGGCCGTCTGCTCCACTTGCAAGGGCTGCCATCGACATGGCCGACACAAAATCTCTCTTTCCTGTAGCATGGCTTGGGTCAACTATCACTGGCAAATGCGTTACTTTTTTTAGCACTGGTATAGCACTCAGGTCTAAAGTGAACCTATTATGCCTGGCAAAAGTCCTTATTCCTCGCTCGCATAAAATAACCTTTTGATTACCTTCACTCAATATATATTCGGCGGCAAGAAGCCACTCTTCCAAAGTTGCAGAAACCCCTCTTTTTAAAACTACCGGCTTATCTGTACGCCCGACCGCTTTCAGCAGTGAGTAGTTATACATATTTCTGGACCCGATCTGCAGTATATCAACGTTCTCTCCAACTGCGCCTACTGCACCTGGCTCCATAACCTCTGTACATATAGGCATATCTGTAAGCTCCCGTACCTCTGCAAGATACTCTAAGCCCTTTTCTCCAAGACCCTGAAAGTCATATGGGGATGTACGCGGTTTGAACGCACCGCCGCGAAAAATATCTGCGCCGGCACGGCTAACAAATCGTGCTGCTCCCAGTGTCTGTTTTCTCGATTCTATTGCACAGGGCCCGGCGATAATGATACGCTTGTTCGCACCTATGACTACATTTCTCACTTTAACTATTGTATCATTTTCTTTATGTTTTTTTGAGTATAACCTTACGTCTTCCATAATCAATCCTTTTTCTCATCCTCCGTCACCCTATATAACCATCTCCGACCCCTGTACCCGTTAACTGGCCTAATACCTTCACAGCAATTCCGGCACTTATCATTCCTGGTTATAATCTCCTTGCGGCCGCAAGCCTTGAATCGTTTCTCCAAACCAGGTCTCTCTGCCAAAGACTATCCATGTACACAGTACTTTACCGATACGCTTGCGAAGAGAAAGCTGATCCGGGTGCTTTAAGTAGTAGTTATAATATGTGATACCAGCATCGTATTTTCCGTTTAGCAACCCTTTCCCTACCATCGGTTTGGAATATTCATAGATGTGCTTTAAATATGTTATATCCCCCAGATACCCTTCGCATAAAGGAACTAGTCCCAAAGATATCGCTTTTTCAACATCGCGACGTTCCAGCAAAGCTATTTCCTGTGTATAAAAAACAAACGTGTCTACGACCTGTATTTCTTCGTGATACTTCTCTGTCACTATATTTACCTGAGGATGTGAACTGCACTGGACCAGATAATCCCCTTGATTATCATGGACCATTTCCAACCCTTCTATAAAACTTGATGTGAACCGGATCTCTGCGTCTGGTATCTTCTGATATTTTATATATTCCTTAACAGCATTACTATGGCAGGAACCATCCGGCCCAAGAGTAATAAATCGCAATATCTTACCCAATGTCGGTCACGCCTCTCTTATCAGGTTTGCAATGGGGTCTTCTTCTGTCATAAACTCACATTGGCATTTACCGTACTTGCTGTATATCAGAGCCTTTACTAATGCATGCCCTTTTAGGATGATCTCTTCGAATTCATCTTCCGGATCGGATAATATAGTTATTGCACCGCCTGTGCCGATCGCTGCAGAATCTTTTTCCGTGACTATAGTTCGTATCACTATATTCAGATCTGCCGTCCCATTGAGTCCAATAAATCCAATAGCTCCTGAATACACGCCCCGCGCTTCTTTTTCAAGGTCGTCTATGAAACTCATTGTTCTGAGCTTAGGCGCACCAGTCATAGATCCCCCTGGGAAAGCCGCCTTTATGCAGTCTATGCTCGACAGATCTTCTCGCAGCTTTCCACATATGGTAGTGACCATCTGATGCACAGTTTCATATGACTCTATATCCATAAGCCGGGGTACTGATACGCTGCCTATATCACAGACCAGCCCGAGATCATTCCTTAATAAATCAACGATCATCAGGTTTTCTGCCCTATCCTTTTCACTGTTTCGCAGGAGTTCTGCCAGACGCAGGTCTTCTTCCCTGTCGTCGCTGCGTGCGATCGTCCCCTTGATCGGTTTTGCTTCAACTAAGCCATTTTTATCTATTTTAATAAAGCGTTCTGGGGAGGAGCATAGAACCGCAAATTCCGGAAACTTCAGCAGCGCGGAATACGGAGCCGGGTTTGTTCTGCGCAGTATTCTGTAGGTTTTGATCGGATCAAAGGAGTCTTTTATATGAATCTGATTTGTCAGGCATACTTCGTAAGTTTCGCCTTCCTTTATGTATCCCTGACTCTTTTTGATGTTGTCTATGTATTC
>CACYCV010000233.1 GCA_902772955.1 uncultured Ruminococcus sp. | reverse complement strand
GTAAGCCTGTTTGGTAGCCCAATTGGAGTCGGTATTTTTCTTGTAGGTGACTTCATAGGTATAAGAACCGCTGCCGCCGGAAGCTGCTGCTGTAATTGTTACCTTATCACCGTAGTGAATGGAAGTTTTGTCAATGGTTGAATTGTTGGAAAGGGGAGAAGAAGGATCAATGACAGTGATTTTAGCCGAAGCAGTTTTGCCGTTTGATGAAGTTGCGGTAATGGTAGCAGTACCTTTGCTGACAGCTGTAACGACACCTGATGATGAAACTTTGGCAATATTTTCACTGATTGATGTCCACTTGAGTGATTTGTCGGTTGCGTTTGACGGCAAAACTTCTGCCGTAAGTGTCAGTGTTTCGCCGATGTTGAGGCTTGCACTGGACTGGTTGAGAGAAACCGATTCAACTTCAATGATTTCAATAACATTTGATTGATAGACATAAGTGACAGTGGTTGTTCCCTGTGTATATTTGCCTGATGCATTTGCCGGAGAAGAAGATAATGTATATCCGTCAAATGTTTTGGCAGAAGTGGTATAGGCATTGGTACCGTCTGCCATTCCTTTGAGTGTTTCCGAAGAGAGAACCGTGCCGGAATCGGTAACATATTTGACGTTGACTTTGCCTGTGGGATATACGGTCTGATTTTTAATCCATACTTCACCGGATACGTTATAGCCTTTTGCCAGTGTACCGCCGCTGGGTTCCTGCTGACCGCCGCCGCTGTTATTGAAGATAACAAGAGCCGTATCGGTATCAATATCTGTGCTGAACCAGCCGTTTCCGTCTGAAGTCATCGCCTTGCCGGGCCATACACCTGTATATTGAGTGGCGGTTGTGCCCGATTCGGTATATGCGTAAGCCGATACAGAGGACCAGTTGTTAGCATTGTAATAGTGAACGGTGATACCGCTGTCCTCAACAGCGTTATATTTAAAGGTAACGGTGATCGTGCCGCTTGCAAATGTGCCGCTGGCATTTGATGTGAGGGAAGTATCACACTCATATCCCTTAACTGTTTTGGGAGAATAGGAATACGAAGAACCGATCAGTCCTGAGTGGGTATCACTATCGGCAATAGAAGCACCCGTTGAGGCATCTACATATTCTACTTTGACGGTACCGTATTTGGTATGGTCTATTTCGTAATAATAGTTGACTACGGCACCATTCTTTGAGAAGGTACCGCTTGTTTCGCCTGATGTGGAAGAAACGGTATAGCCGCTGCCGGTAAGAGCGGCAAGGGGAGAAGTGGTATAGGATTTGCCCTCGTCACCCTTTAATGTTTCGATTTTGTATGTTTCGCCTGTGGATTTAATGATATGGTTAACGGTAACGCTGCATTTTTTTGATACATCTGTTTTGTCGAAACTTGTCTTGTCAATCAGAACAACGGTAGAACGTGCCGGAACGGTGACAGTGCTACCTGTTGTTCCAAGAGAAGTAATGCCTGCGTTAGTGCCGTCAGCGATGACAACCCACTGTGACGGAAGTGTTACACCGTCATAAGTCATCAAGGTCACAGTTTTCTGAGAGGTGTTGGCATTATGGATGACTGCTGCAAAATTCCATTCACTATCGGGATTGATGGTGTTATACATGGTAAATGCAACAACGTTATCCGGACAGCTGGTGCCCCACGAGAAGTAAATAGTATTGTTGCTGGTGTTAGTAGGATCTCTGAACGGAGAATAGGCTTTCCGGATTGCAATCAGACCTTTGTAATAAGAGCTGATGTCCGAATAGTCGATCGTATTTTTCCATTTCAGCTGATTGATGTCGGAAGACGATTTGTAGCTGTTTTCATCGCCGTATTTTGTTCTTGCGAATTCTTCGCCTGCCTGGAAGAAAGACATACCCTGTGATGTCAGGATAATGCCGCCCGCCATTTTATTCATTGCGGCGAGGTCATCATAACGCTGACCGTAGCCGGAACCGCCTTTTACGGATTTTACCAGTTTGTCATATAGTGTGTAGTTGTCGTGAGCGGAGGTATAAGTTACGGTCTGAGAGGGCTGCTTGGACCATTTTCCTGTACCTGCCATTGTGGTGGAGTTAGCCTGGATACCTGCTTTCAAAGCGGTTTCATAGCCGCTTGCACCCTGAATGAATCCGCAGTCCGCAGCGTTAAAGCAGCTGCCCTTGATAGCATCTCTTACTTTATCGTTGAAAGCGGCGATTTCTTCGGAAAGAAGCGACATATTTGACTGAACGGCGGTAGCTTTGGGACAAGTGGTGTCAGCTGCCGTCCACGGTTCACCGTACATCAGTATATCGGGGTCAATTTCATCGAGAGCGGCACGAATTTTATTCATTGTATCCACATCGTGAACACCCATAAGGTCAAAACGGAAACCGTCCAGATGATATTCCGTTGCCCAGTAAACGATAGAATCGATCATATATTTCTGATACATGGCACGGTCGCTGGCGGTTTCATTTCCGCAGCCGGAAGCATTGGATAATCCGCCTGTTGCACTCTGGCGATAATAATAACCGGGAACCGTGCAGTCAAACCAGTCGTTGATACCGGTAGAGCCTGCATAGGTATGGTTATAGACAACGTCCATTACAACGCCGATATTTTTGCTGTGCAAAGACTGAACCATCTGCTTGAATTCATTGACACGAACCTCACCGTGATAGGGGTCGGTAGAATACGAACCCTCGGGAGTATTGTAGTTCATCGGGTCATAGCCCCAGTTAAACTGATCGGTACTCAGCTTTGTTTCGTCAACGCTGCCGTAGTCATAAACGGGCAGAAGATGAACGTGAGTAATGCCGAGATCTTCCAGATAATCAATACCGGTCGGGTGTACACCGTCATTATTGACCGTAGTGCCTGTTTCGGTAAAAGCAAGAAACTTTCCTTTGTTGGTCATACCGGAATCGGAAGATGATGAAAAATCTCTTACATGAGCTTCCCATATCACAGCGTCTGTCTGATTATCACAATCAACACGTTGGTCGCTGTCCCAACCTTGCGGGTCGGTGGAGTCAAGGTCGACTACCATACCTCTGGTGCCGTTGACACCTGTGGAACGTGCATAAATATCCACTGTTTCCTTTGTGGTACCGTTTACGGTAACAAGATAAGTGTAATAGGTGTTGGCAATATCACCCGAAACGGTGACAGACCAGATTCCCTGTGATTGTTTTGTCATATCTTCGGTGGATATAACGCCTGCTCCGGCTTCGCTGTCACTGCCTGTTTTGTAGCGTTTCAGCTGAACTTTGGAAGCAGTCGGAGCCCATACTTTGAAGGTTGTGGATGATTTTGAGTATACTGCTCCGAGATCATTACCGCTGTACGCATACTGATCAAGTGCCGACATTTCGGAATAGGATACTGCATTTGCATCAACACTTGCAGCTATCGGAATGATCGATACGGAAAGCAATGCGGACATTAACAGGGAAGCAGCCCTTTGGATGCCCTTTTTCATATTGACCATATAAATTCCTCTCTTTCTGTTATTTATTGTTGGATTTGCATATTGCCCCAAGTACAGTTTAATATAATTATGCTGTTTTATATTTCTTTTAAATAAATATAAAATTTAATCTTCCACAAATTTTTTTTGCCCAATCTATGCATATCGCAGTCATTTAAAAATAAAAATATTCCGGATTTTTGAACGGTATGGTATAATAAAAACATCAATCAACAAGGAATGAGCCTATGAGAGTGATTATTGATGCAGATGCCTGTCCTGTTGTCAAAACAGCGGCAGCCATCTGCAAAGAATATCATATTGAATGTATAGCAGTATGTGATACATCACATATTCTGTCTGATGACGGTGTTGTTGTGATAACCGTATCCAAAGGGGCTGACAGTGCCGATTGGAAGATTGCCAACCTTTCGGGAAAAGAGGATATTGTGGTAACGCAGGACTACGGTCTGGCAGCATTATGTGTGGAAAAATGCTATGCCGTACTCAATCAGAACGGAATGATATATGATAATGATAATATAG
>CACYCV010000232.1 GCA_902772955.1 uncultured Ruminococcus sp. | reverse complement strand
AGCCGTGTGAAGCGAGAGTTTCACGCACGGTTCTGTGAGAGCCTTGCGGTGAAACTCCGCTTGGCTACTCGACTGAGAGGTCGGCTACTCAATTAATGGGTAGTCTCCTACTCGATTTTCAGGTGTATACGACCGGCTGTTTTCAGCCGGAGGTGTTTGTTGTCTCAACCTCTACCTGATCTTCAAAGATGGATAAGGCGATTTGTTTCCGGAACTCATTCCAGTCTCTCACCAGGATAACGGACGCAAAGTTGCCGTAAATATACACAGGATTTTCGTATGGATCGGAAAAATAGAAGTTGCTGCCAAAATCCTGCAGATTCGGAGCGGAATCAGAAACAATGGGATACTTGATATAGTTTTTTGCGGCTTCCGCGGCCAGAGAAACCATCTGGGAAGCTTTAAGATTGGTTGTGATCATAGGGCCGACTTCATAAATTATGGAAATCAGCTTTCCGGCATCGACTTTTTTCAGATCGTTGATCAGAGTACTGATGACCTGTCGCTGACGCTGTGTTCTGACAAAATCATCACCGCTGCATACACCGTCCTCACCGCGGTTTCTGGCATGCCAGAGAGCCTGCTGACCGTTCAGATGAACGGTAGCAGCTTTTTTTCCTTCGGCGTTCTGATGGAAACTCAGCTGTGTTTTGTTCAGCGGTTTTTCCCATTCCGGTACGGTTGCTGACCAGGTATAACGAAGCTGTTCCCGGACGGCTTCCTTATAATCTCCTTCTGCCTGACGATAGGCATCCTGCTGATTGATCCATGACTGCCAGTTGATATAATCAATTTCTTCTTCCGCCAGCTCAATGGTGAGTCCGCCCAGGGTATTGATGATGTTCCGGAAGCTTTCAAAATTAACCACAGCATAACGGTCGATTTTAATGCCGTAATTCAACTGGACGGTTTTGATGGTCAGTGCAGCTCCGCCAAAAGCGTAGGCGGCGTTGAGTCTGTTTTCACCATAGCCGGGAATCTCCACATAAGTGTCCCGCAGCAGCGAAAGCATCTTCAGCTTTTTATGTCTGGTATCTATCGAAAAAATCAGCATGGTATCGGAATTGCCTGTAGAAGAGTTTTCGCGGGTGTCCTCGCCAAAGAGCATGATGTTCAGTACCATGGGGTCATCCAGGAGATCTCCTTCATAAGGCTTGATACCAGGGTCCGTGGAGGATGCTTCTCCGGAGAATTCTGAGGGTATCTTCCCGGATAATACAGAGGAATCGCTTTTTTTGGCTTTGCTGATGGTGCTTTCTGAATCATCCGGCAGCTCCTGATAATGAACGCTGTTGGTGAGGCTGAACATCATCAGCAAAATGGTTCCGCCGCCGATCAGACACAGGGCAAGCAGACAGGCTATAACATTGAGTAAGATATGCAGCTTGCTCAGCTTAGTGGGCTTTTTGGGTTTGCCGGAACCGGATCTGGGGGGGAAAGTCTTTTTTGCTTTTCCGGAAGCAGCCTTTGAAGAGGAAGAAGTATTCTTCCATGTTTTTCCGTCTTTTTCCCGCGAATCAGCCTCGTAAAATACCACATGATCATTCCGCTTTTTTTCTGTAATGTTTTTGGATTCATGCTGATCGGATGCCATTTTTATTCCTCCCTCCGAGGTCGGTGAGCTGCTATGTCCGACGGCGAGATACATGATGCAACTATTATATCTCAAAGCCGTGTGAGAATCAAATCATTTTCAAAAAAACGGCGTGTTTGATATTTTTTTGGCCATAGATTCAATAATATTTTGGCAAAGTTACAATGAATTCAGACGGAATTTCCGCAATTATCTTGCAATATTCAGATCGTCCAGAGAGAGATTGTAGGAGGGGAGAAAATCCTCTATAAAAATATCTACCTCCTGCAGCTCCATCTGTTGCAAAGCGAACAGTATTTCCGATTTTGCCCGACTGAATTCAGTATTTCCCATTTGTTCTTCCTCCATGCATTTGATCAGAGCGGAAAGCTTATCGGCGGCCTTAATGAGCTTGCGGGTATGGGCATCGGTTTCCTTCGGCAGCAGCAAGCGGGCATAGTCCTTCTGCAGGTAGGAGGGAAGGGTTTCCAGCAGCTGATGGGCGGCTTCCTCTTCAATGTCCTTGTAGGCGTTGCGCAGGGTTTTGCTGGAATATTTGATAGGGGTGGGCAGGTCGCCGGTGATGATTTCCGTACAATCATGAAACAGGGCAACAGCGGCGGCATGTTCGGCGTCAATCTGATTGCCCAGGCAGTGATTGCTGATCAATGCAAGAGCGTGGGCGAGCATTGCTACTGTCAGACTGTGTTCACTGATGTTTTCCAATCGTGTATTGTTCATCAGCGACCAGCGATGGATGTATTTCATCCGGGACATGATGGCAAAAAAATGACTCTGGGCCATATTGGGTTCCTCCTCTTGTCAGGTAATCTGTTGTCTGTTATAGACTGTACCACATTCTTGCCGGGAATACAATCACTCAATCAAAAAAGTTGAAAACAGGGCAGAAGAATACCCTATAGGAAAATTATTTTCTGGTACGCAGATGCTTCCCACTGTCCCGGACACATGTTTTCTGTCCCGAAGCTTTATGTCTTTGTCCGGGATGGTTTATTTTGGTTGATAGAATCCGGCTGCAATTTCATGCGGAATTCTTCTAATTTTACTGTAGATTTTTCGGAAAAGCTGTGGTAGAATGTATTCGTGTTGTTTTATGACCCGAAAATCAAAGGGATGTGATGAATGAATGAAAGAGGTTATGGAAAAGGATCAACTGGAATATGCCGTGTTTGAATCCTTTATCAAAGACTGTCCGCCTTATATCCGCCGTCGTCCTCTCGGAAGAAATCTGATTTCCAAGGGTTTTGTGGGGCTGGAAATCGGTTTGATTCTGATGGTTCTTCTGGTTTCTCCTGTGATCTGTATGCTGGTGCTGCTGGGAAACGGTATCAGCGTCAGCGGAGTGAACAGCTCTGTCCAACAGACGGGAATTCTTTTTGCAGTTTGCTGGATCGAAATTCATCTTGGCTTGCTGGTGTTCTGGAAATGCTTCCTCAGAGGACGGACACTTCGATCAACTCTGATTGCCCTTCCCAACAGCAGTCTTCTGGCTCGATACCGTATGTTGGCGCCTGCGTTTCTGATTCTGCTGACCTGTGGCTATCTGTATGTGCTGATTTTTGAAAGTGCTTACCGCTTTGTGGGGACTCTGGTTGTTTTCTATGGATTATGGCTGATGCTTCGCAGAAGAAAAAAGCCGATTCCGCTGCTGGATGCAGAGAGTCTCCCGCTTCTTTCCGAACAGCATGACTCCGGAAAAACGAAAAACAAGGAGGTTGAGTCATGACGAATGTAAAATCCCTGCTGAGCGTCAGAAAAAATTATGCGCTGCGTTCCTTTGTCTGGGGCTTTGGGTTGGCTTTTCTGATTTTTTTGCCTTGGATGATTTTTAACAATGGCTATTTCTTCTTTTACGGAGACTTTAATGTTCAGCAGATTCCGTTTTATCAGATGATTCATGATTCGGTCCGAAGCGGAAACATCGGATGGAGCTATACAACGGATCTTGGAGCCAATATTATCGGTTCCTACAGCTTCTATCTGTTCTCCAGTCCCTTCTTCTGGCTGACGATTCCTTTTCCCAGCGAGGCGGTACCGTATCTGATGGCACCGCTGCTGATGCTGAAATTCGCCTTTGCCTCTCTGGCCGCCTATACCTTTCTGAGAAGATATGTCAAAAACAAAAACTTTGCGGTTTTTGGTGCATTGATGTATGCTTTTTCCGGCTTTGGCATCTATAATGTTTTTTTCAACCACTTCCATGAAGCCATGATCGTATTTCCCTTTCTGCTGGCTGCTGTGGATGCTTTCATCTTTGAAAAGAAAAGAGGGGTGCTGGCAGTCGCCGTGTTTGCCGCTGCCATTGTCAATTACTATTTCTTTGCGGGACAGGCGGTTTTTGTGTTTATTTATTGGCTGTTCCGGATGTATTCCGGCAGCTATCGCATGACCGTCAAGGAATTTTTGCGTTTTGTCCTGGAGGTGGTGCTTGGCTTCGCGGCTGCTGCCGTGATTCTGATTCCATCTGTGCTGGCGGTTATTCAGAACTCCCGTGTGAATCGGTATCCTCCTGCAGGCTGGAGTACCCTGACCTATTCCAATGAACAGCGGTATATTCATCTGTTGGTTACCTTCTTCTTCCCGCCGGATATGCCGGCATACGCCAATTTTACCCCGGACTCCAATGCAAAATGGGCATCGGTGGCTGCCTGGATTCCTGTATTCAGCATGGTAGGTGTCTTCGCCTTTTATCGTATCAAAGGCCATAAATGGCTGAAAAGGTTAATTCCTTTCCTGTTTGTCGTTGCGTTCATACCCTTGTTCAATAGTGCTTTTCAGCTGTTCAATCCGGTTTATTATGCCCGTTGGTTTTATATGCTGGTGCTGCTGCTGGTGTTGGCAACTATTCTCAGTCTGGATCGGGAGGACACCGACTTCCGGCCGTCGCTGAAAATAACCTTCCTGATTACCTTGGCGATCGGTGCGCTGATTGGCTTTATGCCGGTCAAGGATTCCGATAATAATGTAAAGGGCTACGGACTTGAAAAAATGCCGGATCGCTTCTGGATCTGGGTGGCCATTGCTTTTGCGGGTCTGGCTATGCTGATGATTATTCTGAACTTCCGCAAAAAGCCCAGGGCTTTTGTGGTCTGGACCGGTGTGCTGCTGTCCGTTGCGATTGTAGGCTATGCCAATGTTCTGATAGGAACCGGTGTGCTGAATGCCTCCTACCGCAAGGATTATATTATCGATAATGCTATCAAGAACCGGGATCAGTTCAGCGAAATTGAAGATCTGTCGGCGGTGCGTTCTGATTTCTACAATGAGATGGATAACATGGGTATGTTTTGGCAGATTCCCTCCATTCAGGCCTTCCAGAGTATTGTGCCCGGTTCTGTTATGGATTATTATAATTCCGTGGGGGTAGAGAGGAGTGTGGGTTCCAGACCGAAAACAGATGTCTACGCGATCCGCAGCTTCCTTTCCTGCAAATATCTCTTTGACAATGATTCTGACGGCAAAAAATTTGCTACCGGCAGCCAGTACAACCTGATGCCCGGATGGGACTTCCTCATGGAGAAGAACGGCTACAAGGTCTATGAGAACCAGTATTATATTCCCTACGGTTTTACCTACGATACTTATGTTACCGAGGAAGAGTATAATGATACTTCGGAATCCAACAGAAGTAAGCTGATGCTGAAATCCATTGTGCTCACCGAGGAACAGGCTGAAAAATATGGCAGCTTCCTCAGTCACGATGAGCATCTGGAGGATTATAAGTATTCTCAGTCCGAATATTTTGAGGACTGTGAAGCCCGCAGGAAGCTGACCTGCTCCAAGATCGTTTTTGAGAATAATTGCTTTACCGCTCAGATAAAAACAGGCAATTCCGATGAACTTGTTTTTTTCTCTATCCCTTACGAAAAAGGCTGGTCTGCCCAGGTCAACGGCCAGGATGTTGACGTTGAAAAGGTCAATGTGGGCTTTATGGCTGTAAAGGTTCCAGCCAATACAGATGCGGAAATCAGATTTACCTATAAGACCCCTGGTTTGTCAGCAGGACTTGTGGTATCCGCCATCAGCGGTGTTGGATTTGTCGTCTATATGTTCCTGTGGAAGGGACCTAAAAAGCGCAGGGATGATGAACCGGAAACAGCCGTAGCAGCTGCCGTTCCGGATCCGGCGGCTCCCGTGGCAGAAGACGATTTGGGTCCCTTGGAAGGTGCAGATGATGCCAAAATTCAGACAATAATGAAACTATCGTCATTCTTTGAACAGGAAACGGAAGCCGCGACACAAGACGCGGAAGCAGATAATCAAGATGAGGCAGAAGCGGAACAGAGAGACGAGGCGTCAGAAACTTCAGCGC
This sequence comes from uncultured Ruminococcus sp., assembly GCA_902772955.1. Classification (GTDB taxonomy): domain Bacteria; phylum Bacillota; class Clostridia; order Oscillospirales; family Acutalibacteraceae; genus UBA1213. Next base: position 3,223 of record CACYCV010000232.1, on the reverse strand, counting down.
CGCAATCTGCTCCTGATTCCCCTGAGGAAACCCATGAAAACTGAAAATGGTTGATTCTGCCGCTCCATACGCTCTTTTGACAAAACGTATGGGGCGGCCTTTTCTTGTGGTGGGGAAGCGCCGCCGGAAATTTCTTTGCTTTTTCCCGCCCTTTTCGATGTACAGGCTGATTCTGAAAAGTTATTCAGAAAAAAAGAGCTGCCGTTGATACGACAGCTTTTTGTTAAGATATGGAATGGTTTTGATATATTATCTCGTGCCGCTTGCTGACGTTGGCAGGAGAAAAACCTCACATGATTCCCTTCATCATTTTCCAGGCAATAATCCGCATGGCCGCATGATTGAGAATCTCATCCGAAAGAACGCCGGTAGAATAGGCATTTTTCAGAGCCTGGAAGGAGGAGCTGACCATTGACGGTCCTACTACGGCAATATCATTTCCTGCCAGAATGGCGGTGACAGCGGGGTCCTGTTCCTTGGTAATTTTGGAAATTGCTCCCATGGCCAGGTCGTCTGTGATAATCAAGCCTGTAAAGCCAAGCTCCTTTCTGAGAATCTGATGCACAGAAGCTGACAGGGAAGCGGGCATATCGGCATCAACAGCGGTTATGGTATTGTGGCTGACCATGACAAAATGAGCCCCTGCCTGAATGCCGGACTGAAAAGGAATAAAGTCGTTTCTCCTGAATTCCTCCAGAGTACGGTTATCTACAGATAAACCGGTATGGGTGTCGGTGTTGCCGCCGTAGCCGGGAAAATGCTTCAGGGTGACGGAAACACCCGTACTTTGACTGATCTCTGTTACCACACGAACAAATTCTCCGGTGGTTGCGGCATCTTCTCCCAGTGAACGCTGGTACATGAAGTCGCCGGCATTGGTGGCAATGTCACACACGGGTGCCAGATTGACGTCAATGTGCAGCTGCTTCAGTAGGCTTGCTTTTTCATTGGCATCGGACTGAATATATGCCATGCCGCCTCTTTTGTATAGATCTCTGGGGGATTCAAAGGCGTGATCACTCAGCTCTTTCTTGTCGCTAATGCGGGTGACAGTACCGCCTTCTTCATCCACGGCAATTGCCAGGGGGATCCGGTGGCTGTAGACTACCTGCGAGAGTTCCTCTGTCAGAGCCTCCTTGGTTCGTCCCGCAAAGTCATTGCCAAACAGAACATAGCCTCCCAAATAATGATATTTGGCTAATTCGATAGATTCCTGAGAGGGTCGTCCGGACCAGATCATTTGTCCGATTTTTTCGTCCGTTGACATGGAAAGAACATACTTGTAGGCGTCATCGTAATAGGCCGAAAAGATGCCGTTATCCCGAAATTCCTCAGGCACCTCAAAGCCGGATGCGTCCTGGTGCCTGGAGGCTTCAGAGGAATCGGAGTTTTCCTCTGAACGCTCCGGCGTAACGGTACTGGTGTCCTGGACGGAGCTTTCCGATGCGGAGGATTCTGCAGCAGGGGTATTAACGGTTCTGCTGCTGATATTTTTGGAATTACTACAGGCTGACAAAGAGAGCACCAAACCTGCCAGAGTCAGCAGAGAAATTCCCTTTTGAATACGTTTCATTTTTTCATATATAATACAGCCATTCCGGAAGGGGCGGCTGCATTAATTCTCCTTTCCTGATGATGATGAGAGGTGCCATGTTAGTGACGCTTAAAAACTGTTTGTTTGCCATTTTGAGGCATTATGACCGCTTTTTTCTGCAGCAGTTTCCTGAGGCAGACAGGGGTGTTTTCAGAAAATAGTATCCACAACATCAAGACCGAGACGCTTTGCCTGTTCTGCTGCATAGCGGACACTTTCATCGGCAACCTGTTCCGGAGCATGACAGTCAGAGCCGATGATAACCCGTAGATGCTGTTCCCGGACTTTTTCCCAGAAAGCCGGGTGGGGATAAGGAACCCGCAGTCCGTCCGGATACGGACGCTTGCCGCGCCGGAACCCGTTGGCGTTGAATTCCAGAATCATATCATGTTTTGCGGCGCAGCTGACAATCCTTTGGCAGGCTTCTTGGGCTCGATCGTCCCATGGAAGAACGTTGATGCAGTACAGATCAGGGTGAGCGACAAATCGGAACAGGCCTGTCTCTATGCCGCGGCAAACATTGTCTGCATATTCCAGGTATGCTTCTGTGGAGGAGGCGAATACTATATTCTGCAGGTTGCCTGCCGGATCGTAATAGAAATGCTCGCCCAAAGCAAGGTAGTCAAGATGACGTTCCTGAAGGAGAAAACGATAATAGTCGTCATACCGCTGGTGATACTCGATTTCCAGTCCCTTGTAAAGTTGAAGATTGCCTTTGAATTCCTCTGAAAGCTTGTCGATGCTTTGCAGATAGTGTTCCAGTTCTTCATAGGGCATCCGATATCCAAAGTCATGATCAGGAAAGGGGCCGTGGTCCGAAAACCCCAGTATGCTCAGATCTTCTTCGGCTGCTTTCAGCACATAGTCCCGTTCGGAACCATAGGCATGAAGGCACCGCCTGGTATGCGTATGAAAATTACTCTTCAAACTTGATCCTCCCCTGTGGAATGATTGCTTTCATTTTACCATACTATATCCTAAAATACAACATATTAATTTCGGGCGGAGTGCCTGCGGAGTGCCTCCGCTGTCGATTCGCGGCAGCGCTCCACTCCGTTCCGCTCGGTTTTGCCGTGTCTGACTTTATTGCCGCGGCTTCCGCTCCTCACGCTCCTCACGGAGCGCTCTGGAGCGGTTCATTTTTGACCGGAAGAATGCTTTGCTAAGTTCGTTTTCGGGGACCCCGGGGGGACTTTTTCGTAAAAGTCCCCCCGGGTCGCTGTCTGCGGACAGCGAAACTCCAAAGGGGTTTGGGGGCAAAGCCACCAACTTATTATGCTCCCTTTCCGGCGGCGTAAGCCGGCGGAAAAAGTTTGACCGATTTCATATAGATTTTCATCCGAAGGGGTGCAGGGGGCGATCGGAAAGCCCCTTGCGTACGCCAAAACATCATTCGTTTTCGGGGGTGCGGGTCTCCGGTGGAGACTTCTCAGCCAACGGCTGAGAAGCACCGACCGAGCCGACAGGCGAGAACCTTAGGGGGACTTTTTCGCAAAAGTTCCCCTAAGTCGCTGTCCGCAGACAGCGAAATACCCAAGGGCCTCAGGGCAACCGCACGAAAGAATCAAGAAAATTTGTTAAAAATAATGCTTGACAAAAATCCATCATCAAAAGAACATCTGAAACGTT
>CACYCV010000231.1 GCA_902772955.1 uncultured Ruminococcus sp. | reverse complement strand
GAAATCAAGCGGAACGGAGTGGAGCAAGGCGCGAACACGTCCTGTGCGGTCACGCACCGCGAACACGTCCAGCGGGGTCACCCGCCGCTTCCGCCATAGGGTTGAAAGAGAGAGATGTCTGTGGTATAATTTGAGCAGAAGCATATCAGAGAGGTGAAGGATATGATAGGTGAGCAGATCAAGAAATTCCGTATCAAAAGGGGGATTACCCAGGAGGAGCTTGGCAGTATGGTGGGCGTGACAACCCAGGCAGTCTCTAAATGGGAAAGAGGAGGTGTCCCGGATGCGGAATTACTCCCGGCAATCGCGGATGCCCTGGACATAAGCATTGAAATGCTCTTTGGCAGACAGCAGCATCAGTCTTCGGAGGATACCGTTACCGGTGAGATTCTTGCCGTGAATCGGGAGGAGGGCTTCAGGAAGGCGTTTTCCCTGCTGTGGGCAATTGATTTGGGCCTGTCAGGCCTTGGCACTGTCAAGGAACATTATGGCAGGGATATTCTGGACAACCTGAAGGATAAGAACGGGAATCATCTGTATTCCAGAGTAAGTCTCGATGAGGGATTGATCGATGCCAGGATGAATACGGACAGCCGGTATTTCTTTTTGATGCCGGAACCGGAGGAGGGCTATTCCCGTTATTTTGATAACTTGGAGGAACTGTCGGAAACCTTTTCACTGCTGGCGGATCAGGATGCCCTGAAAATCCTTTTTTATATGTACACCGGCTGTAATGTTCCTATGTCGCTGTCATTGATTGCCGTCAAGACAAAGCTGGCTGCGGAAAAAGCGGATCGGCTTCTGGACAGGCTCTGCAAGGTCGGCGTTGTGGTGTGTACGGAGGTGCAGACGGAGGCGGGCAGCATGAAGGCTTACAATTATTTCAATGAAACCGTGTTGATTCCCCTTCTTTGCTTTGCCAAGGAGCTGAGGGATAAAAAGGTGATTAACTGGGCAATTATGTTTGACAGAAAAAAGCCTTTGTTCTGAGAAACCTGCCATGCCCCACTGTCAGCCGGACCATCCATCCTGCAGCCGGACTGACGGTCTGTTCTGCCGAGATCATAAGATGCAAAAATTCCCCCTTTCTTTTTTACAAAGGAAGGGGGAATTCGGTTTAGCGAGAGTCTTTCAGATCTGGTTGGGAATCTATCTTTCGTTTTTCCTCATCGGACAGACCTAACTTGTAGTTGGCGCGGACAATGATGGAGCCTGCCACATATCCTGCCGCAATCGAAAACATCACCAGACTGTCAATCGCGCTTCTCGGATCATCGGCGGTGAAAATAGACCCGGACAGAATCACAGGCAGCACCGACAGGAAGAACAAAACAATGCCGGCCACAAACCCGACCTTGATCAGCCGCTTGGTGTGATCCTTCCAGACCTTGTAGCCGATAATGCCGATGGCAAGCTGAACGCCGGAGAGCATAAACCCGATGGAAACAAACAGGGAAAGGAAGGACAGATTTTGCAGCTGGTCTACAAAAATGATCGTGGAGACGACCTCCAGGATATTCATCAGGGACTGCAGCAGCAGTACAAAGCCGCAGGAAAGCATCAGGCGCCTGCCTACACGGAAGGCACGGCCTTTTTTCTGATTAATACCGGAACCCTGAACGAAATATTCCAGAGCAAAACGAATCAGAATGAAGGTTGGGATGGCAATATACAGGAACAGCCGCAAAACAATAAAATTGTTGGCGTCAGACAAAAGGTCCCTTACCGCCTCCGAATCCATGGGATGGAACATTTCCCGGAACAGCTGGGAATCAAATACGGTCTGCCCCTTTTCCTGGTCAAAGGCAAGCATGGCACCGCTGATGGGCTTGCCGCCGATATAGGCACTGGGCAGCAGCAGCCCCAGGACAGCCGTTACCAGGGAAACGGCAATGAGGGAGAAGGATCGGTACCGGTTAAAGGGAATACACATGGAGAAAATAACCACAAAGCCGGCAATGGTGGTGAGAATGGTCATCATGGTGCGGACATCAGAGTCCTCCACAAAGGGCGTTGCACCGAAATATTTCGGTACGGTATTGAGCATGATGGGCAGCAGAATGGCACAGGCTGCCAGAATGCCGGCGGAAATGGATTGCAGGAAGATATTCCGGAGGAAGGAGCCTTTGATGGGTGTGCGGATAGGTTCCAGGGAAAGCAGAAAACCGCCTGTGCCGATGACGGCAGCCTCCAGCATATACATATTCTCAATAGAAAACCACATTTGTCCCTTGGCAAAGGGAATCAGCGCAAAGGCAAAAAGGAACAAAGCAATGGATTTCATCAGATAGAGGACGGTTGTTTTCTGAATATTGCTGATGACACGTCTGCCTTCTCCCACGACCTCCTTCAGATGGCTGAAATCGTTGTCCAGCAGCACCACATCCGAACAGGATTTGGCGGCTTCGGTGGCCTTGGCGAAGGTGATTGAGGAATCTGCCCGGCGCAGTGCCAGGATATCATTGACACCGTCTCCTGTCATGGCAACCTTATGCCCCTTGGACTGCAGTGCCGAAACCAGAGCCTCCTTCTGTTCCGGGGACACCCGGGCAAAGATGGTGTATTCCTCTGCCAGCTCCGGAATTTTTTCCAGCGGAACGTCTGCCAGGGAAATATAGCGGTCGGCATTCTGAATGCCGCATTTCCGGGCAATGATACTGACGGTCAGGGGATTGTCCCCGGAAATAACCTTGACGCAGACACCGTTTTCATGAAAGAAGCGGAGAGTATCCGGTGCGGTATCACGAATATGATCTTCAATGACGATAAAAGCCAGCAGCTCGCCGTCCAGTGTAATGGCGATGACGCGCTTGCCCTCCTTGGCGCGGTCATCCACAAAGGAGAGACGCTCGTCCTCCTGAGGCAGCAGATATTCCGGAGCGCCCATCAGCAGTTTTTTGCCGTTGTGATAAACAACGCCGGAATATTTGGCGGCGCTGGAAAAAGGAATTTCTTCCCGGTAGTAAGGATTCTTTTCCGGTCCGAAGTACTGGAAGACGGCTTCCGAGGTGGCATTCCGTTCATCTGAGGTAGATACCAGCACACGGGCATGGCGCTCCACCTCTTCCATGGGGACAAAGGCCTTGACGTCACAGACCGTCATGGTGCCGTCGGTGAGGGTGCCGGTTTTATCCAGACAGATAACATCCACCCGGGAGAGATTTTCGAGAGAATAGAGCTCCTGCACCAGTGTCTGCTTTTTGGCAAGCTGGGCGATGGATACCATCAATGCCACCGAGGTGGTCAGCACCAGGCCGGAGGGAATGATGCCTACGCCGAACATACCGTCTGTCAGCACAATCAGTGCCCAGGAGACAGGATCGTTCAGTGACAGGTTCAGGCCGTCCCAAAGAGCGGTATCTCCGCCGTGAATGCTGATTTTATACATCATGGTCAGGGTAACCACGACTGCCGCAATACAGAGTGCCACGGTCAGAATCTTGATGATCTTCATGATAGAGGACATCAGCTCGGACTGATGGTTGGAAACGCTCCGCACCTTGCGGGTCAGCTCGGCAGCATAGGTGTCGTCTCCGATTTTATCCACGCGGCACCTGCCGGAGCCTACAATGATGGAGGAACCGGAAAGAATGGTGTCGCCCTTTTTTTTCTTGATATAATCGGATTCGCCGGTGAGCATGGATTCGTCAACCTCCAGCTCGCCGGTCAGCACGGTCATGTCGGCGGTAGCCTGTTCACCCGGAGCAAGAACCACGACGTCATCCGGGACAATCTGAGTGGCTTCAATGACGGAAATCCGACCGTTCCGGACCACCTTGCTCTTGGTGGTGGTGACAATACGAAGCCGTTTGATGACCTTCAGGCTTTTGATTTCCTGAAAGGTTCCCATGGCAACGTTCATGATGGCGGGAATCAGAAAGAAAAAACGGGAAATACCGAAATACTGATCGACAATATCGTTGCGACCGATTGCGGCCAGGTAGATCATGAACCCGATAAAGATTAAGGTAATGGAAAACAATACGGTATTAAAAAAAGTGAACAGGTTGGTAGCAATGATTTTGGCGGTGCTTTTTTCATTGGGGTTTGCGGCAATATTGACATAGCCTTTTTGAATACGTTCCTCTACGGCCTGGGCTGACAGACCGATATCAGGATCCGTTCTGATTTGCTCAATGGGCGGTTTTTGTATCTTTTTCCTGCTCATTTCACGTCCTCCTGATGATTTGCAGTTAACTTGAAAAGGGCATCTGACTTCAAAAGATCTGCAGATATTTAAATGGTAACATATTCCTGTATATTTTGCAAGGGATTTTGACGATTCTTTTCCTTCTTTACCTGACTGTCTTTGGTTATGTTGCCAAAGTGCTTTATACCGGGAAAAAAGAGAACACGCCGAAAGTCCGGCACAAAAGGGTGTCTGGCGGCTGCTTTGCGGATCTTTTCAAAAGGAAGCAACAAAAAATCCCTGACAGCCCTCAGGCTGCCGGGGATCAATTTTTGTGAAAAGCGTTATTCAGCGATGTTTGTGGGAAGCTCTTCATCGTCTTCTTCCAGCTCTTCCGTGTTTTCTTTACTATCGTCGACGGCAGGAGCGGAGGTTCTGGGCTTGGCAGAAGGTTCGGCAGAGGTTTTTGTCTCAGCAGAAGACTCAGAAGGGAGCGTTGTGCTGCTTTCTTCCTTGATACCGAAGAGATCGTCGATGGCTTTGTCCATTTTCTTTTTGTCTTCCGGGCTGTCCTTAAACGCCTGACCAAGGGTGCTGTTGACAGGATCCTTGACGTATTCCGCTGTAAAATAGAGTACGGAAAGGATGGTTAAGCTCAGCAGAGAAACAATGAGGGTAAGAATTCCGATAATTTTGGCGGCAATTGCTTTTCCGGGCTTGTCTGTGCGTTTTTTGGCAATAATACCCATTACCAGAGCGACGATTGCCAGTCCCAAAGAGAGCACAGAGAATAATACGTTGATGGAGCTGTGCATATTCATGGTCTTGCCTTTCCAGGTTACCGGATCCATCGGGATCCAGCTGAGAAACAGGCAGACAATGCCTCCCAATGCAAGAATGAGAGCGATGAGACTTTTTTTGCTGGCAGCAGCGGGCTGTTTGTTTTCATCCATTGATAATTCCTCCACATTATTGGATAATTCCGGGAAGGAGGGCAGCAGTCACTCCTTTCCGCGCGATGTGTATCGTGCAGGAAAAAATCCCGGATCGAATTATACCATGGTTTTCCTTAAAAGTCAATCCCGCGCTCATGTGACCCACGGAAATCAACTTTCCTCTCCGGAATATTGGGACTCTGTCCCAAGCCCTGCCGGGGAAACCCTTTTTTGAAAAAAAGGGTTATTCCCCGGACCCCTTTCCAAAAAAACTTGTGTTTTTCATCAAAGATCAAAAGGAAAAGGGTATATTTTTAAAAATTGATTTCCATGCACGTGACCAACGGAAATCAACTTTCTTCTCCGGAATATTGGGACTCTGTCCCAAACCCTGCCGGGGGAACCCCTTTCCCCAAAAACCTATGCGTCTTCTATCAAAGTGCTCTGGAACGTTTTTCTTTTGACAGGAAGGACGCTTCGCCAATTTCGTTTTCGGGGTTCTTAGGGGGACTTTTTCGCAAAAGTCCCCCTAAGGCGCACTCCGCCGAAACGGCATTATCCGATAGTGCCGGGAAGCTCTGCAGGTGTGCCGAAGCTGCGGATGATCGCCAGGATAGCACGGCGATGATACAGCTTGTCATGGGCAATATAGACAAACCTTGCGGATACATTCAACCCGTTTTCATGGTGAAAAATCACGTTTTCGGAACCCTTTTTGTCACAGCACCGTTTCATGGCCAGCAGCAGATCATCCGTAGGCTTGCGGTACCATTGATAATAGTCTCCGCAGACCCTGTCCTGATCGTGACCAATATCCTCGAGGAATTTTTTATAGGCCTGATTGGCCTTCATTACACGGAATCCCTCCGGTGCAAACTCCAGTACGGCAACCGGAACCTCTCCCAGTGCCCCGAACAGTCCGCCGAAGCCATCGGAGGACTGCAGCGGCTCCAGGTTGGTCATGCTGATTTTGTCATAATAGGCAACGCTGGCTGTATCGTCGTATTCCAGATCGTTGAACACTTTTGTCTTATGATAGAAATACTCGCATGGCATGGGCTTACTGAACAGGTAGCCCTGCACTTTGTCGCAGCCGGCATCCCGCAGAAAACGCAGCTGTTCTTTGGTCTGGACACCCTCTGCCAGAGTGCTGACTCCCAGCTTGGAAATCATGCTGATAATGTCTGACAGGATAAAATGGTTCTTTCCTGTCAGACTGAAATTTTTCATAAACCGCATATCCAGCTTGATCAGATCAAAGCTGTACTCCTGCAGGGTGTTCAGGGAGGAATATTCGCTGCCGAAATCGTCCATCCAGACATTGAAGCCGGCCTCACGGAAGCGATCAATCTGGTTGCGCAAAAATTGCTGGTTTTTGATAAAGGCGCTTTCGGTAATCTCCACCGTCAGCAGATGGTGGGCAATATTGTATTCGTTGACAATGGACAGTACCTCATCGAATACATCGCATACCTCAAAATTGGTGCGGGACAGGTTGACCGATACCGGTACCATGGGCATATTCATGCTTTTCTGGGCGGCCAGACTTTCACAGATTTTCCGCAGCATATAAAAATCCAGCTTATGGATCAGACGATTATCCTCCAGCACCGGAATAAACTGTGCCGGAGGCAGCATTCCCTTTTCCGGGTCGATCCAGCGGGCCAGAGCCTCCATATCACAGATGTTGCCGGTAACTGTCCGGATAATGGGCTGATAATAGAGCTTGATATATCCGTTTTCAATTGCCTCCTCAAAGTGATTCAGCACATGACGGCGCTGCCGGTATTCCGTAAACATTTCCCTGTCAAAGACATGATATTTCCGGGTATAGTCTCCCTTGATGCTCTTACAGGCCAGCCTTGCTCTGTCACAGGCGGCATACACATCCAGTCCGGGTTTATCGTCAAAATAAATGCCGGAACAGATCTGTACGGGAATTCCCATAGGATTCCGCAGAATCTGATCATTGACCTGTTCGATTTTCTGTTCCAGGTGGCGTTTTTCCGTCAATACGACAAAATGGTCGTCCGCAAATCTTGCCATAGCGGCATCTTCAAAAACGTCCTTCAGCACAAAGGCCGTTCCGGAGAGTACACCGTTGCCCCGCGAAAAGCCGTATTTTTCATTGATTGCCTTCATATCGCGGATATCAAAATAGACAAAGGCGGGAGTCAGTCCCTTCGACTGCATACGAACGCGCTCCTGCTCGGCAAATACCGCAAACGCCGACATATTGGGCAGGGTGGTCAGCTTATCATAATAAGTATTCATCTTTTCGGCATTGATGATTTCTGTGACATCTCCGCACCAGACCACATAGAGCTTTTCTCCCGTATCCGTGACAAAGGTGTTGCCCTGGGCGTGAATGGTACGGAATGTTTCCTGTATCCGCTTCTTGAATACAATATTATAGGCGCCGCCCTCTGCCACAAACTTATTCCAGCTGTTAGAGAGACGCTCCGCGTCCTCGGGATGAATGGTGGTGAATATATTATTTGTCAGAACATTCCGGATTTCTCCTCTTTTCTCGGAGAAAAGCCGACACAGTCCGTCGGTTATGAGAACCACATGAAGCTCTGAACCGATGATCTGAAAGATCAGGTATGGAATAACGGATGATTCCATATCGTTCTTTTGTCTGCCATAGAATTTATAAAGACCCTCGATATACACACACAATCCCCCTTCGGGTATTCCCTGCCGTCAAAACCACACAGGGAACAAAGTTACCTATAAAAAATAATATTTCAAACCGTCTGTTTTGTCAAGCATAAAATCCCGGCGGCGGAGTGCCTTTGCTGTCGATTCGCGTCACGCTCCACTCCGTTCCGCTCGGTTTTGCCGTGTCTAAGTTATATTGCCGCGGCTTCCGCTCTTCACGCTCCTTACGGAGCGCTCTGGAGCGGGTACAATCTGACCGGAAGAACGCTTCGCAAACACAAAAGTTTTCGCGCAAGCCTTTTTCAAAAGGCTTGCGGGGTCCATGGGGTGGAACCCCTGGTCGCACTCCGCAGAGTGCGAAACTCCAAAGGTACTTGGGGGCGAAGCCACCAACATATCTTGCTCCCTTTCCAGCGGCATAAGCTGCTGGAAAGAGTGCTTAACTCAATCACAAGCCCGGAAACAAGGGACTCTGCGAAACGATAGCGGAAAAGATCAAGCGGATATGGTACTGCGTCAATTCCCTGCTTCTGGCTGCTTATCCGCAATGGGCAGCTTTTCTTGAGCCAGAAGAATAATTTCCTGATATACCTCGCGGTATTTTTCAGCCAGCGGCGGGTTGCTTTCGGACAGGGCTTTCAGATGCTTCTGACGTTTCTCATACACCTGACGGAAGGTATCCGGATCCGTTTTCAGCAGCTCCTCTGCCCGCTGCAGCCGCTTTTGCCGGATTCTGTCTGCCGCGGCCGGCTCCATATCTTTCATTCTGTCCTCAATGATCCGGCGGCGCTGTTCCAGAACCGTTTCGATTCTCTCCGCCTGGTCGGGATGGCGCACAGCCCTGTTCAGCAGACGGGTTTCGATCCGGTCAAGCAGCTCATCCTCATCAAAGAAATTCAGTCTGCCCCAGCGGCTCAGACTTTGCAGTCGGTCAATGGTATCTATACTCAGCTCTCCGTCCTTTTTAAGGCTCTGATACAGCTCTTCTGTCAGGGAAATCTTATATTCCTCTGTACTGTCTCCCAACGCCCACGCCAGCTCCTCCTGCAATTCCTTTCTTTCCGACACGGGGGTGTTCTTTTTGGATGACAGCCGGGTCCGGCGTTCCACCAACAGCTCCTGGCGGAGAGCGTCGGTTTCATAGGGAGTGCGGATACCGGCATCCCTCAGTGCCAGAGGAATGGTCATACGAACCGCTCCGTTCCGAATCATTTCGTCAGAACCGTATTTTCGCAGACTGTCGTTGATTTCTCCGATATGTTCCGTCAGATAAAAGCGGATGTTCCGGCTTTTCAGCTTTCGATAGAGCAGCAGCAGCTCCTGGGCAGCCGTCATATCCAGGCTTCCAATTGCGCCTGCGTGAACAATGACGCACACTGTATCCTGGCCGATGGCACGCTCCAGGTCATGGATCATAGTTTCCGTGTTGGCAAAAAAGAGATCGCCTCCGAATCGGTAGATCACAGCCCCTTTGATGGGTCTGGACTTACGGTTGATATCCAGAGGATAAAAGCCCTCTTTTGAGGAGATGATGCCCAAAAATCCTCTCGGCGGATTAACCGCGCGGATGATTACGGCAAAGAAAGACAGGGCCACGCCGAACATGACGCCATAAACGGTTCCGAAAACCAGAACGCCCAGAAAAGCGCCCGCGAAAATCAGAAATTCCTGACGGCTGGTTTTCCAGAGCTGCCTGGCCATGCCGAATTCACAAGCACCGATCAGGGCACTGATCACGATAGCGGTCAGGATGGGAACCGGCAGATAGGCAATGAGGGGGGCAACCAAAAACAGCACCAGCAGCATACTGATGGCAGCGTAAACGGAAAATCTCTGGGATGTGACGCCAAACTGCCGCAGCAGACCGGTTCGTGACACACTTCCGTTGACAGGGCAGCAGCCATAAAGGGAGGCTGAAAAATTCGCCAGGCAGTAGGACAGGATTTCCTGATTGGGTTGGAGCCGATAGCCGTCCTTGGCGGCGTTGCTTTTGGAGGCCAGCAAAGATTCTGCCACAATAACCGCAGCAACACTCAGGGAGTGGAACAGTAAATCTGGAATCAGCTCAATTTCTCCGGTAGCGGCAGGCAGCTTAGGAAGGGGAAAGCCGCTTTCGACCGCCGGCAGCAGTCTGATCCCGTAGTCAGTGACAGGACAAAGCAGTGTCAGAATCATCCCTGCAATCATCAGAATGACGGACATGGGAATCCGGGGCAAAAAGCGCCGGAATATCAGAATAATACTGATGGTCAGAAGGCCCAACAGAAGCGCCCAGATGTTAAAAACGGAAAATTGACCGATGAGGTGCCGGGTCAGCTCTGCGATCTCTCCCACTCCGGCAGTTCCGCCAAACAGCTTGGGAATCTGCATAAAAATAATGGTGCAGCAGATGCCGGTGACGAATCCACCCATGACGGGTTCGGAAATATATTGAACCATTCTTCCTGCCTTGAACAGATAAAACAAGAGCAGCCAGCAGGCTACCAAAAACGCAAACAGCGGAACGACCTGTATTGCTTTGGGAGATTCTGCAGGAATTCCCAGGCTTGCCAGAGCCGTGCCTACCAAGGCCGCAGGTGCTGCATCCACACCGAATACAAAATCCTTTGAAGTGGTCATCAGTCCAAACAGGAAAATGGGAAGTACAGAGCCATACAAGCCATACTGCATCGGCAGACCGGCAATTTGTGCATATCCCATGGCAATCGGAATGGAAACCAGCGCAACAATCATGCCGCCGGTCATGTCTTTGAAAACATCCCTTGGCTTTCTGCGGGAAAAATAGCCCGGCGTAGAAGCCTTTTTGCTTGTGCGTGTCACGTTTCTCACCTGCACTTTCTTTCTGCTATTATGATAACTGATGAATCGGATTTTTTCAACGAATTTTCGAATTATTTTACAAAATTCTTTTTGATTGTTATGATATATCCATATAATTATCATCAACACTGTGTTAAAAGCGTGGAGTGACATGGGAGTGAGGAGTGGGGAGTTTGGAGTTTCATGAAACACCTTACTATTCCACCGTACAAAGTGTCGGATGTTAGCGAAGCGAACACGTCCGGTGGGGTCATACCCCAAGGCCACTTCCTCCGGGCGCCCGCCAAGCCTATAAAAAGGCTGGCGAAACTTTTGCGGCTGCAAAGCCTTCTTCCGGTTATTTCACCATCATTCAGACATCGGGTGCAGGGACTGTGTCCCTGCCGAGGGTTCCAAGGGACGAGAAGTCCCTTGGTGGGGTTTGGGGCAAAGCCCCAAGACACATACCGTGCGGTCACGCACTTTGACAAAGGCGGCTTTGGATGATATAATAGGGAAGGGATAGAAGGAAAAGAGGCCATTGGAGAGGGGTGATCGGATGGGACATAAAAAACTGAAAAAGCCGGAGAATCCGGACGTGCTTCGCTTGCTGAAGCGACGGAAAAAAGGGCTTTTGCGCATTATTTTCAGCCGGTTCGGGATTACTCTGTTTTTGTTTATCCTGCAGATTCTGACGTTCTGGGCAATACTTACCCTGGTGGAACTGGTGGATAATTTTGAACTGGTGGCACTGCTGCCGGCTTCCTTTATTCTGCTGATGTTCTTTTATCTGTTCCGGTGCGATATGGATGCCACCGCTAAGCTGACGTGGCTGACGCTGATGTTTCTGTTTCCCCTGCAGATTGCTGTTATGCTGTGGATTACGGAAAAACGGATCGGCCATAGAAAAATGGAACGCCGGCTCAAGGCACTCAATGAGGAAAGCAAAGGGAAACTGAAGCAGGATCCCGGTGTTCTGGAGAAACCGGAGATTGTATCCTCCGGAATGGACGATCTCAGTCGGTACCTGAACCTGAGCGGCTGTTTTCCGATTTATCAGAATACGCAGGTGACCTATTTTCCTTTGGGAGAAAAGAAATTTGAAGCTGTGCTGGAGGAACTGAAAAAAGCGGAAAGGTTTATTTTTCTGGAATACTTTATTATTGACGAAGGCCTGATGTGGGGCAGTATCCTCAAAATACTGGCGGATAAGGCAGCACAGGGCGTGGATGTCCGGGTTATGTATGACGGAATGTGTGAGATTTCCTCCCTGCGGCCGGATTATCCGAAACGGATGAAAACGCTGGGCATCCGCTGCAAGCCGTTTTCCAAGCTGCATCCCTTTGTGTCGACCCACTATAATTACCGGGATCACCGCAAAATTCTGGTGATCGACGGCAAGGTGGCCTTTAACGGCGGAGTTAATCTGGCAGATGAATATATCAACCATATAGATCGTTTCGGACATTGGAAGGATACCGCCGTGATGCTCCGGGGAGAGGCAGTGGAAAGCTTTACACTGATGTTTCTCCAGATGTGGAACCTGAGCGAAACCAAAGCGGACTGGGACGATTATCTGCATTGCTCCCCCAAGGAACCGGCCAACGGCTTTGTGATGCCCTATGCGGACAGCCCTCTCGATGAGTATAAGGCCGGAGAAAATGTGTATATGGATATGCTCAACCGCGCCAAGCACTATGTCCATATCATGACTCCTTATCTGGTTCTGGATAATGAACTGGAATCGGCACTGAAATTTGCCGCACAGCGCGGGGTGGATGTCAGATTGATTCTGCCCGGTATTCCGGATAAAAAAATGGCCTATTCCCTGGCAAAATTCTATTATCAGTATCTTGTGAAGGCTGGCGTAAAGCTCTATGAATATACGCCGGGATTTGTCCATGCCAAGGTGTTTGTCAGCGATGATACCAAAGCAGTGGTCGGTACGATCAACCTCGATTACCGCAGTCTGTACCACCATTTTGAATGCGCTACCTATCTGTATCATGTGGACTGTATTCCTGAAATTGAACAGGATTTCCAGAATACGCTGGCGAAGTGCCGCGAGGTGACACCCTATACGATCAAGCACGAAAAAGTTTCCTATAAAATCCGGGGAAGTATTATGAAGCTGTTCGCGCCGCTGATGTAGCTGCTGCTCCGACACCCTTGCGGAAACGGCCGAATATACAAAATTCAATTTTCATAACAAAAAAACCGATGAATCATGATTTCATCGGTTTTTTTCAGGCGGTGTGTCGGGCATGAGATCCTGACCCCGCTTTTTAATATGCGTCCGTCCCGGCCACGCTTCTCCAGGGCATAGCGCAGCGGCAGTCCCAGTACCAAAAGAACCGCTAATTTACCTGCCGCTGCCAATCCTCCCTGGATGAGAAAATCAGCAAAGTCGAAGTGGAGCGGATGCACAAAGAAGAAGTCAATTTCAAAGCCTGCCAGCAGGCCGTTCATGGCGGAGTGCCTCCGCTGTCGATTCGCGCTTTGCTCCACTCCGTTCCGATCGGTTTTGCCATGTCTTAGTTTACTGCCGCGGCTTCCACCCCACACGACGCTTACGCGACGCTTAGGGGCGGTTACATTCTGACCGGAAATTTTCCCCAGAATTATTTTACACTAACGTTCATGACAGCCGCGGCATCAGAGCGGACAGGACAGGCATGCGGAACAGCCGGATCTTTCTCAGCAGCCGCATGGTGATGGCTGCCAGTAGGCTGGCGGTGGTTCCGAAAATCAGATCATAGGGGCCCAGCGATGGCAGAGAGCTGAGGTTGGCCAGAAAACAGCCCACCGTCAGTCCGGGAATCGCAGCCGGGGTCAGAACGGCAAAGACCGTCAGTGTTTCCGCAATTCGGAATTGTACCGCCATGGAAGCGGAGCCGGGCAGCAGGGTGTTTTGCAGAATGGTCAGCACGGCATACAAAGCGGCCAGCGCGGCTCCCTGTACCAGGGTTAAGGTGGATTTGTTTTTCGTCATAGATCCGTCTCCTCTGAAGGAGCTTCTCCTGTCAGATATTGATATTCCTCCGGAATCGCGTTGATGTCGTCCAGAAGATAGTCACCGGACCAGGTGATATCCTTGCGAATCATCTTTGCAGGGACACCTGCCACAATACAGTTGTTGGGAAACTCTCCCTTTACCAGGGAACCGGCACCGATGATGGAAGAGGTTCCGATAACCGTACGGTTCAGAATAATGGAACGCATTCCAGCCCAGACGTGATCGCCGATATGGATGATGCTTTTGGGATTGTCTTTACTCTGCAGATTCAGCCTGGTTCTGCTTTTCAGATCAAAAATCGGGTGTCCGTCGCCGCAGTAAATCTTGATGTCAAAGGAGAACAGGCAGTTCTTGCCGATGTGCAGCGTGGTGCCTCCTAATACGATCATCTCTGAATTACGCACAAACAGACATTTCGAGCCGATGGATACTTCTGCATCACCGGACACCAACAGGGTGACATTATTTTCAAAAACACATTTTTCCCCGATGGTGACCTTGGCCCCGCCGAAGCCCTTGGCTGTAATGAGTCCTCCCTTGCCAAACTTGCAGGAGGAATCCACATCAATTTGCAGATGGGTGGCAAACTGATCTATCAGGACATCACAGGAGGGGGAATGGATGTGATTGCCGTAGGGATCGGAGTATTTTTCTGTTCCCCTGATGAGGCGGATGGTTCC
Organism: uncultured Ruminococcus sp.; assembly: GCA_902772955.1. Lineage (GTDB taxonomy): Bacteria > Bacillota > Clostridia > Oscillospirales > Acutalibacteraceae > UBA1213. The sequence continues at coordinate 2,234 of CACYCV010000231.1, read as the reverse complement.
GTGATTGTAAAAGAAGCAGTCTTCAAAGTCCTCATAGCCGTAGGAATACAGGCGCATCTGCAGTTCCAGATCCTTTTGCAGACGGGGCGCAACAATATAATAGCGGTCATTCCGGCCTTTGATTTCTTCAATATGAGTCAGGCCGTTTCCTGCCTTCTCTTTGACAATGGTGACCACCATACAGTCTGTGATTCCATAGGTTTCCGCCAGGTATTTCCGATAAACTGCGGAATCTCCCAATAGTACGATGGTTCTCCCTTTACGGTATTCATCCACCGTTTTGGTCAGGATCTGATAATGGTGAAACATGGCATCCGAATAGCTCATGGGAACAATCTCCTTTTTTGCATTTTTTTCGACTGTTGTTTTTCAGGATTGGCTTTGTTTTGCTTTTTTCTTCTTTCGACAAACCAGAAGGATGACAACGACGCAGAGAAATACGAGGACAGCGCCGATGGTGATCCAGAAAATAAGACTGCCGTTATCAGGGGACTGCTGCTGTTCAGAAGGAACGTCAGAACGACTCCGGCTGCCCTGTGTTCCGGAGACTTCTGAAATTTCCTCCGTGCCTTCCTCAGAAACCTCCTTGGAAAGAGAGGGATGATAGTAGCTGTCCTCACTGGTAATCAAAGCAAAGAGCCTGTCGGAGTAATGTGCCTCTACCAGGGGGCCCAGGTTGTCGGCAAAGGAAACCAGATAGTAGAACGGAACACTGTCTGAACCGACGGTCCGCACGACCTCCTTCAGAACCAGCGGCAGAAATGCCTCCAGTCCCGGTTGAATTGCGGACCGGAACAGGGAATATTCCTCATCGGTCATCCCCGTGGGGAGCTCCTTTTTGGTCTGATCCATCACACGGCAAACGGCGTCAACGGCTTGTTTTCTTAGTGAGACATTTTCCGGCTGTGTCAGTACGGAGGCTGCCAGCAGTATGGTTCCGTCTGCTTTCATGTAGGAGAAGACGGTTTGCAGGTAGGTGACGAATTGTGCCCGATCAGCGTCAGACATGGTCAGCAATATTCTGACCATGGGTGCCAGATAGGATTCAGAGAAGGGTGCAAAATCTTCTCGTTTGATTTCCTCTCCCAGTGTCTGGCTGAAGCTTTTCAGAAAATCGTTTTTTTTCGTTTCCCGGTAATCCTGCAGATAGCCGGTGGAAAGCAGGTTCAGTTTTCGGGTCATAATGGTTTCCGGTTCGGCTTTCAGCAGCTCTTTGGAGCCGTTAAGGTACAGTCCCCAGTCGGCAGGACATGCATAGGGAATGGCATCGTTTTCATTGACAACATTGTGGATATTCTGATAGACGGTGTCGTCCGCCGATGCGGCGGGAGCGTCAAAGGTATAGACAAAGACGTTTTCGGGAGAGGTGGCATAATCTCCGGCCTGCTCCGTGATGGTCTTTCCCGCCAGATTGGCAACAGCACCTCCCCGGCTGTAGCCTACCATCCAGAATTTGGCAGAGCTGATCTGATGAGTCTCCAGATAGGATTTTACCCGGTTCAGTACTTTTTGAGCGGCGGAAGAAAAGCCCTTATGATCGCCGGAGGTTCCGACGGTAAAATTGGATTCCCACTCATGAATATAGAACATACTTCTGATGTTGATCAGCACCAGCGTATCGCTGCCCAGCTTTTTCTGAGCAATCAGTGTGCCGATAGAATCCGAAGAGGTGGTATCGGTTTCATCCATTTGAATGGTTTCCGGGTCAAAGCCCAACTCCTGAACCAGTTTCAGAACGCGCTGATAGGGCTGTTTTTCCGACCATTTTGGTGTCATGGCAAAAACCATGGCCGCCGACATAGAGCGAAGATGCAGGTTGTTCTGACTGGCCGGGAGGGAAAAATACTCATCGCTGTAGTAGTACGGCTGTTCCTCGTCCTGACCATGGATATTCATGTAATAAAAGCTTCCCTGGATCATCTTTTGTTCTTCGGAAAGCGCCTCTGCCCATATGGCGGCAGCGGGTGCGATTCCCAGCAGGATGCTGACGCAAAGAAGCACCCCTAAAAGCTTGTTGTATATGTTTTTTCTGATCATGTTTTCCATGCCTCCGTTTCTGTATAGTTATAGTAGCATCTTTTTATCCAAAAGTCAAAACTAACTTGTGCGTGACCGCACAGGACGTGTTCGCGGTGCGTGACCGCACAGGACGTGTTCGCGGGCGCGTGACCGCGCGGGACGTGTTCGCGGCAGCGCTCCACTCCGTTCCGCTCGGTTGTGCCGTGTCCAGCTTT
>CACYCV010000230.1 GCA_902772955.1 uncultured Ruminococcus sp. | reverse complement strand
TGCCGGAAGGGATCGCAGCACAGACAGAGCAGTGCTGCAAAAACGTGCTGGCAATCCTGGAGGCGGCCGGCTCCGGTGCCGGAAAGGTCATTAAAACCACCTGCTTCCTGGCTGAGATTGCTGATTTTGCTGCTTTTAATGAGACTTATGCCAGGTACTTTACATCCAAACCGGCGAGAAGCTGTGTTGCAGTAAAGGATTTGCCCAAGGGCGCACTCTGCGAAATCGAGTGCATCGCGGAAGCCTGATGATTTCTGATCATCAGACTTTTCGACACATATCCGATGATTCCTGCGCAAAAAGGTATTCTTAAAGCATTAATTCAGACATTATCGGCCCTTTCATCACGAGCCGGCTGGGGGGAGTATTCCCCCTTTTTTTTACAGAACACGATTGCACAACGGTGCACAAAGGCGTCGTTTTAGTGGTTTTGGAAGGATTCAGGCTTTATAATGTAATAAACAGCAGGACGGTTTTTTGAAGCTTTGACGGTTTTTTGAAGCTTTGACAGTTTTTTAAAACTTTGATGGTTTTTTAAAACTTTGATGGCTTTTTGAAGTTTTCCAATCAATAAATTGTTTTTTGAAAGGCGGCTTATGGATGATAGAACTTCAGCATGTCAGGAAAGTGTATGGTCAGGTTACTCCGCTGGAGGATGTCAGCGTAACGATTCATGATGGAGATGTGATTGCAGTCATAGGGCCGTCAGGGACTGGTAAATCCACGCTGCTGCGCTGCATAAACCTTCTGGAGACGCCGACCTCCGGACATATTCTCGTTGACGGAGAAGACATCACGGACAAAAAGTGCAACATCAACCGGGTCCGGACAAAGCTCGGCATGGTTTTTCAGTCCTTTAACCTCTATGAACATCTGACTGTTGTGGAAAACTGTATGCTGGCCCAGACAGTGCTGCTGAAAACTCCCAGGCAGGAAGCCTATGATAAAGCGATGTCGCTTTTGCGTTCCGTCGGCATGGAAGAGCATGCGCTGAAGTATCCGGACCAGCTCTCGGGCGGACAAAAACAGCGCGCGGCGATTGCGCGGACGCTCTCGACCGATCCCGAGATCATTCTTTTTGACGAGCCGACTTCCGCGCTGGATCCTCTCACGGTCGGTGAGGTGGAAGAAGTGATCGCGGATCTGGCCAAAAAGGGCTGCACGATGATGCTCGTCACCCACAGTATGGAATTTGCTCATACCGTATCGAACCGCGTATTCTATATGGATCAGGGCGGCATTTATGAGGAGGGCACGCCCGATCAGATTTTTAATAATCCTCAGAAGGAAAGAACCCGGAGGTTCACAAGGCGCCTGGCCTGCCTGGAAATGGAGGTGACGGAACAATCACATGATCTGGTCGGTGAAATTGGCAGATTCTATCCCTTCTTCTCGGGAAAAGATCTGGACATTAAGCGTATTATCAATGCCTGCCAATCCTATGAGGAAGTCTGCAGCCTGATGTTCCATGAGATTCTGGGTGACAAAAGGACATTTGACGTCATTCTTGAATACGACGCAGGGAAAAACAGACTGACTATGTCTTATGCCCCGCATTCCCTGTGCAAACCCGCTCCGAGCAGAGAACATATCATGTCTCAGCTGGAGTATAAGCTGATCAGTTATTATTCCGTCGACAAGTGTGTGGAACACTCCGATGAGGGGATCGGCATTCGTTACACGCTGACTTTCTGAAGGGGTGTCATAGATGAAAAGACTATTGCCTGTGTTAATCGCTGTCGCCCTGATCGCCACGCTTTTTTCCCTGCTGCCAAAATCAGAACGAAGCCTCAAACAGCTGAAAACGCTGAATGACCTGAACGGCTGCAAGGTGGGAATTCAGACCGGATTGAATTATGAGAACTATCTGGCTGAGGCGTGTCCGAAAGCGGAGCCTGTCTTCTTCAGTGAATACCGGTCTATGTTTCCTGCATTGCAGCAGGGAAAAGTGGACGCAATGCTCACTGAAAGTATAAGCTTTGTCATCGAAAAGGTGGAATATAAAGGACTGGCAGCGATCGAGGAACCGCTGAACTTTATTGAATGCGGCATCGGGGTCAGCAACAATGGTATTGGCAAATCCTTACTGCCTCAGCTGAATACCTTCATTGCCGAATACAGGGACGACGGCACCTATGAAGAAATGGCGGACTACTGGCTTGAAAACTATGACCGGGGCAATACGTCCGTGGACAAGTCAGGGATCACCGGAGAAAACGGCGTCGTTGTTTTTGCCGATGAGGCAGCCTGGGAGCCGATGTGCTTTGTCGGCAGCGGCGGCGACCTGCAGGGGTTTGATGTGGACTTTATCTATCGCTTTTGCCGGAAATATGGTTATAAACCGGAGATCATTCCGTTGGAGTACGATGCAATGTCCGCAGCCCTGGCAAGCGGCAAATGCTCCGTGGCCATGGGGCTGGTCGAAAATCAGGAACGCGCCGAAGCAGTCAATTTTACGGACTCATTTATTACCTATGATGTGATCGCCGTATATTATCAG
>CACYCV010000229.1 GCA_902772955.1 uncultured Ruminococcus sp. | reverse complement strand
TATGAAGATTATCAGAATAAGCACGAAATACGGTTTTATACCCTTGGTAAAAACCGTCCTTCTTATACGGCTCCTAATCTCTCTGAAATCCCATTTGAATTCAGCTGTATCACTATACATTCTTCAATCTCCCAAAGTGCGGGTGTTATCTTTTTAATGGTTCTATTTAAACGTAACATTTACCACTGTCACTTCACTGTCAGTTCCGATTCTCATCGGCGGGCCGTAATAACCTACTCCCGCAGTTACGACCGTTGTTGCTCCATACAGTTCTTTAACTCCATATCCGTTTTCATTGAATAACGGAACAACAAGATTTCCCGGGAATATCTGACCGTTATGCGTATGCCCGCACAGGATCAGATCCGCTCCGCTGTCAGCCAGGCTCTTGAATTCGATTGGCTCATGCTGAAGAACGACGACCGGTTTCGATTTATCTGAATCTTTTAAAAGCATATCCGGGCTCAATCTGTTGCTGGTACCATCCCCGGCTTTTTCCCCATCGACCCTTCCGGCAAGCGTAAAAAGGCCATCGCCGATTTCGACACTTTCATCATACAGTATTTTAAACCCTGAATCAGCAAAGAACTTCTCCATCTGAGGTGTTCTGAACGCTTCAGATATAGGAGATATGGAGAAACCTCCTATAAGGTTTTCGTCCACATCATGATTACCGCAGACTGCATAAACTCCGTACTTTGCACGCATACGGCTCAATACATCTGAGTATTTTTCAGGATCCTTAAGTCCTTCATAATTACTTGTGAAAATATCGCCGGCGATAACGATAATATCCGGGTCGCATGAATTTGCGAGCTCTACCATTTTCTCCGTGGCTTTTATGTCAGAGTTGACACTGAGATGGAGATCTCCCAGCAGGACAATTTTTACTTTTTCACTTTTGGCTGCCTCATTTGCCAGTTCAACATCATAATTGACAAGTTTTGGCTGCTGAGCGTGAATAAGGCCGTATACAAAAATAACAAATGCTACCAGAAATGCGAACTGGAAAGCCCGTCCCACAAGTGACTTATCATCTGTGTTTCTGTGTTTTATAACAATTTGGGTGACCGGAAAAAGGATCACGACAAATTATGAAGATTCTTAATATCCTTGTCTTTTCTCCTATTCTGCTGAAGAATCTGTGGTTGTTTATCGAGTACTCTGTCAGTACAGATACCAGGATCTGTACTATAACGTAAAGGACCAGAAAAATCTTACCAAACATCTTTACTCCCAGAATTATCTTATTATTATTGCAAAACGATGACCGGCTGCTCTAAATGAGCAGTCAGCCTACGGTAAATAACGTAACAATTATAGCACAGAAAAATTTAGATTCTCTTACTCAGTTGTCCGGCTGATATCCTGCCGGTAATCATCACACCGGTACCTCTTTCTGCCATTGGTTATATCTTTGTATTCTATGGCTTCTACAGGACAGTTCTGGATACACGCCATGCAATGTGCGCACATCCTTCCGTTCCACTGCGGCTTTCCATCACGCATTGAAATGATATTTAACGGGCACTTTTTCTCACAGAGTCCGCAGGAGATACAGCTGTCAGCAGCATAGAATCCTCTGACGCGATGCCCGATACGGCTTAATACGGGATTTGATGGATAATCGATCAGTTTTTCAAGGATCCATATATGTCTGTACCTGAGCTGTTTGCCTGATCTGATGATTTCTGCAACCGGCTTTATCTTATTATATGTGTCAGTTATCCTCTTCTCTATTTCTGCCCTATCAGGAAGCCTGTGACTTTTGTTGGCAATATAGTTCGGCGGCATTTTAAACTCTGCGCATCCTTTATAGTTCATATGCTTTTTCCGTATGACCGCACGTGCTATATTACCGCTTATTCCCGAATAACCACCGCTTGTAGACACCATGTAAACGTCGCGGCTTCCGGCAAGATCGACCTTTCTGAGAAAATCATAGAAAAAAGCAGGTGCTTCACACACATATGTCGGTGCGCAAAAAACGAACGGCTTGTCAGAACGGATCGTTCCATAATCATGCTGTTTTATTTTGCTGCACAGATCCAGCGCCTCGTCTTCAAGACACTTCGCAAGCTCTGTTGCCACAAATCTTGTGTTTCCGGTTGCACTGAAATACAGAATCATAGTCCACTCCCTTGTCTCTATTCAGGCATGAACTCCAGGATCATTCCCTGCCAGGCCCGCAGCTGTACGCATCGTTGTGTTTGTTCCGGAGTTATATCCGTACGTATATCGAATGGGTTCATATTGTCCAGCAGAATCCTGTATTTACCTTCGATTTCTATCTTCTCAGTTTCTGACTTGAGGTTAGCCAGAATCAGCAAAACACGGTCTGCCCTGCGGTAATAGGCCAGAAGGCCTTCTTTCTCTTCATATGCCGGAACAAACTCTCCCCACACCAGAGTCTCCCGGTAGTCCTGGTTTTTCCTAAGCGCAATGAGCTGTCTGTAAAAATTGAAAACTGAGTCCTGACGTTCAGCCTGCTCGTGCACATTTATCATTTTATAGCCGGGATTGACCGGCAGCCATGGATCTGCTTCGCTGAATCCGGCGTTATGCTCAGCGTTCCACTGCATCGGTGTTCTGGCGTTGTCTCTTGAATACAGACTTGCTACATTCATAGCTTCCTCTTCACTCAGTCCCGCATCAACAGACACATGATACTCACCAATAGTGCCTATGTCATCGAAGTCATCGAGTGAATGGAACACAGTATTTTCCATGCCTATCTCCTGTCCCTGATAAATAAAAGGAAGGCCTCTGAGCATGAAATAAGCCAGTGCGAGACACTTTTTGCCTGCTTCCGTCCTTCCGGATTCCGGCAGGTAGTAACTTGCTGCACGCGGTCTGTCATGATTTTCGATCACATTTGAGAAGAAGCCTGTATCTCCTATTCTCTTTTGTGCGGCAAAAACGCAGCGTTTGTAATCATCAATACTGATTTTCCGGTGGTCATAGCAGCCGAGACGGCTTTGGCCTTCCACAACATGTGAAAAGTCGAACATAGAAGAGAAGTATCCGTTTTCTCCTATGAAGTCCCCCAGTTCATCATACTTCTCATTGAAAACTTCGCCTATCGTGAGTGCTTTATAAGGCGCGAAAGCTTTATCTCTCATTTCACCGAGGAATTCTCCTATGCCCTCGGCATTCTCAAGCATGGCGCTTATATCGCACAG
>CACYCV010000228.1 GCA_902772955.1 uncultured Ruminococcus sp. | reverse complement strand
CGCTCTTTGCGGACGCCTTCTGAATCAGCAGACGCTCGATCATGCGGGGGGTCTTTCCGGCAAAGATGTCTGCCGTGGATATCTTGTAGACTCCGCATTTTGCCGCAGTCATGGCACACTTGATAGAGTCGCCGCCAAGGGCAAAGAAATCATCGTCGATACCCACGTTTTCCACGCCAAGGACATCCTCAAATGCGGAACACAGTACCTTCTGCATATCCGTTTCGGGGGCGATATAATCCGTCTTGAAGCTGCCTGCTTCGGGAGCGGCAAGTGCGCTTCTGTCAAGCTTTCCGTTTGCGTTGACGGGCAGCTTGTCCAAACGTACAAAGAAGGCGGGTATCATATAGGGCGGCAGCTTCTGAGAGATAGCCGCCTTTATATCATCGGTATTGACCGGCGCGCTTTCAACATAATAGGCAACAAGATACACCTGACCGTACTGGTTCTTGAAGTCCTTCAGCGCCGCGTCGTGTATGCCATCGGTGTTTTTGATAATGGCCTCTATTTCACCGGGTTCCACACGCTGACCGTTGATTTTGACCATCCAGTCCTTTCGGTTGAGATAGATGATATTTCCGTCTTCACCCTTTTTGACGATATCGCCTGTCCTGAGCAGCTTTTTGTAGCCGTCTGTTTCAGCAAAGGGATTATCCACAAAGGTTTTTTCGCTCTGCTCGGGCAAATTGAGATAGCAATCGGCAAATACTCCGGCAAGGCAAAGCTCTCCCTCTTCCGCCTCTTTTCCGTTATCATCCAGAATATGTGTGCGGATATTCCCGATAGGCTTACCGATCGGGGTGTTTTCATATTTTTTGTCCAGCCGGAACATCATCACGGCACCGGCGGATTCCGTCTGTCCATAGCTGACAACAATTTCAAAATCCTCACTGAATGTATTGCTGACCCGCTCGCTGCCGGTATAGACCACCTTGAGGGAATCGCCCTTCGGCCGGAAGACCTTCAGCATTTTCGGACTGATAAAGGTACGGTTGATTTTATTTTCTTCGATAAATTCCGCCAGCAGCACAGGATCACGCATCGCCTGATAGGGCATCAGATAAGCCGTCAGACACGAACAAAGGGGGGAAAAAACTCCCTGTACGGAGGCAACAAAAGTAAAAGGTGCTCCCAGAGCGGCACGGAAACCTCTGGGCGGTTTTGCATAGTCCGAATATCTGACAATGGAATCTTCAATGCCGGCATGAGAATGAAGAACGCCCTTTGGCTTTCCAGTGGAACCGGAGGTATAGATAAGGAGTGACGGATCCTCAGGACGGGACGCAACCACATCATAAAACGGTTCTTCATTTTCGATGTCACGGAGGAATTTTTCGTTGATAACTGCCTTCGCGACACAGTCATTTCGTATAAATTCAAGGCGATCCGCCGGATATGCCGGAGACAGCGGTGCAAACGCCGCCCCTACCTTCCATACGGCATACATGGAAGCAATATATTCTTTATTGCGGGGAAGCTCAATGGTGACAAAATCACCCCTTGAAACGCCGTACCTGAGAAGCTTTGCGGCAACTCTGGCAGCATACAAATCAAATTCCCGGTAGGTAAAGGAATTATTCTCTCCTTGATCTACAATAACAACATGGTCGGGATAATTGCGGATATTATTCTGTATTCTTTCAATAACACTGCTCATAAAATTCCTCCTGTACCCATCATCTTTCTATACCGGATAAAACCGGACATACATGTAATATTGTATCATATTATAAGCATTTGCACAATATATTTTGACAAATTTAAACTAATTCTGCTATCTTGTTTTCCCATCGAGCAAAATGTTGGATATTTGCAAGGGAACACATCCTGCGTACGCAGGGGGCTTTCCGATCGCCCTCTGCACCCCTTCGGATAAAATTGATAAGGGAAGTTCATATCTAAGGGTATTCCTTTGGCATTTCGAAAACGAATGCTGCAAAGCGTCCTTCCGGTCAAAAAAAAAACCGCTCCAGAGCGCTCCGTAAGGAGCGTGAGGAGCGGAAGCCGCGGCAGTAAAACTGGACACGGAACAACCGAGCGGAACGGAGTGGAGCAAGACGCGAATTGTCCCGCGGGGTCACCCGCCGCGAATTGTCCCGCGGGGTCACCCGCCGCGAATTGTCCCGCGGGGTCACACGCCGCGAATCGTCCTGCGCGGTCACACGCCACGAAACGACAGCGGAGGCACTCCGCTGTGTAATGGTTAGTTGGAGGAAAGGGAAAATTTGTCGCTGGATTCCTCTCGGATGATACCGCGGTTCACAGCACTGTCAATCGCATAGCTGATGGTGTTTTCCATCACGGCTCCTAAACGCTGGAAGCCGAATTTTTTAGCGGTTTCGTGAATCAGATCCTTTCGTGTCAGGGCAAGCTGTTCCTCCAGCACCTGCCGGATGGCATTGGCTATTTCATAAGAGGAGATTTCATCCATCGCCCGCCTGGTATCGGATTCCGCCTCGGTGCGGAAAAAATCATACTCATCCGGCTGCTGGTTGCTTCGCCAGTAAAAGACCCTGTCTTCATCATTGGTAACCTTCAGATTCATTTTGGACAAATTATGGTCCAGCTTTGCTTCAACCCGGGGAGTGAGTCTCGTAATCCCCCAGGCTGCGATTACCTTCCGGAACAGTGCCTTCCGGCTGATGGGCGCTTCTGTGTCAATAATCCGACGGAAGGAGGTAAGGATTCGTCTGTCGGAGGAATCTTCAACAAATTCCTCCGGTTTCCCCATTCCCGCAAGCGGATAGGCTCTGTAACGTGCGCCGGAGGAACGGTATTTCTCATCCTTCTGCTCATACAGCCTTTCAATCTCTTCCCTGGTGTCAGGCGCAGATGCTTTCTCCTGTACCGGATCCGATTCCTTGCAGCGGCGGATTTCGTCAGCGATCATCTTCAGAACCTTTTGCTTATCATCCAGCCATTCCAGTGTCCAGAGCCGCATGATGCGCCATCCAAGACCGCCTAATACCGAAGGCTGGAGCAGGAATCTGTCTGTGGGAGTTGCGGCACTGCTGCCAGTGCCGTCCAGCATGATGCCCAGCAGGAATTGTTCCGGGTTTTCCGGATCGATAATGCCGATATCCACTCTGTATTCAGAAAAGCCGATATCGGTTCTGACATGCAGTCCGGTTTTTTCAAGCTCGGATGCCACCTGTCGGATCAGCGAATCCGGTTCCTTGACGGCTGTGCCCGCCTTGACTGCCAGTGCGCTTTTTCCTCGCTGCGCATATTCCAGAAAGGCCTTGAGTCCCGCAACACCCTCTGCCCTGGTTCTGGATAGGTCAATCTGCTCGGGTCTGAGGGTGGAATAGACGATCATTTCTTTCCTGGCTCGTGAAACCGCCACATTCAGACGTCTCCATCCCCCGTCCCGGTTGAGAGGGCCAAAATTCATGGAAACCTTGCCCTGCTTGTCAGGCCCGTATCCCACGGAGAAGAGAATGACGTCCCGCTCATCTCCCTGGACATTTTCCAGATTCTTGATAAATACCGGCTCTGCCGATGCCTTGTCCTGATCCTCCAGCTCCGGATTCTGGGCAAATGCCTCGGTTAACAGGTCGTCAATCAGGTTCTGCTGTACGGAGCTGAAGGTGACAACGCCGATGCTGTCCTTGCTGCCGCTTCTGAGGCGGGTCAGGATTTCGTTGACCACCGCCTCTGCCTCTGCCCTGTTCTGCTTGGTGCGACCCTTGTCATAATTCCCCTCAACAGGAATAAAGGATACAGCCGAACGCAGATCATTGGTAGACGGAAAGGTCAGGAGCTTATTGTCGTAGTATTTCATATTGCTAAAGGCAATCAGGCTCTCATGGCGGGAACGATAATGCCATTTCAGGTATTCCTGGGGCATGGAAATAGAAAGACAGTCGTCCAGCAGACTTTCCAGATCCTCCATTTCCAGGTTGTCTTCATCCGTCTGAATATTGTCAAAAAAGCTGGTTGGCGGAAGCTGGTTGGGGTCACCTACCACAATCACATTTTCACCCCTGGCAATGGTTCCCACCGCCTCGCTGGTGGGAAGCTGAGAGGCCTCGTCAAAGATCACCAGATCGAATTTGGGGAAGGACGGATCTATGTACTGCGCCACGGAAATCGGGCTCATGAGCATACAAGGGCAGATTCTGTGCAAAAGGGTCGGAATTTTTTCAAACAGGCTTCGCAGAGACGTCATCCGGCCGTTGCTCTTGATCGCTTTTTTAAGAATTCCCACCTCGGAGGAGGCAGCACCCGCCGTACTGGATGCCGGAACATTGGAGGACAGCCTTGCCACCAGCTCGTTGATGGTAAGCATCCGGAACCGCTCTGTCAGTTCCTTATACTGACGGATGGTATCCTCAAAGCGCGCACCGCGGAAGCCGTTGAGCAGACGATCGCCCCGAAGAGTCCTGAGAATCAGGGCATAGTTCAGGTCGGCTTCAAAGGCGTCAGACAGCTCGGTATGGTCAAGAATATCCTGCTGCCATGCGTCATAGACAGAGGAAAGACCAACAGATACAAGCTTTTTTCTTTCCTCCTGCAGAGAGGCCCAGGCTTTCAGCAGACCCATGTTGGAAATATAGCCCTCAAGCCTGTCGGCATAGGCCTTGCAATGCTCTTTTTCGTCAGAGTCAATTTCCGGAAGAATCGCATATTTCTGAAAGAACTGTTCCTGAAGCTGCAGGAAGGCAGCCACCTCTCTGGCGGCCTTCATCGCAGCTCTGTTGCCGACAAGAGAGAACAGCTTGTCTCTGTACAGAGGCTTTCTCTCCGGAGAACAGGACTCCAATGCCTTTCTGAGTACAAGAGAAGCATTGACAGACCGTTTCAGGTAGTCCCAGTTGGTATTCAGACCGGTGAACATTCCCCCCAGATATCTGGTTATTTCTCCGCCGAGTCCGTTGATGCTCTGTCGAAGGGTATTGACACCGCTGATCTGCTGATAATACCGTTCCAGCTCATCCGGATTGATGGAAGAGGGATCTCTGGCATAGACAGCAAGCTCCTTGACCAGCTTGCCGATTCCCATTTTCTTTCCCAGAAACCAGGATGCCTGCACCTGACGAAGCCTGTTGCCGGCATCCGTCACGTCATAGTCCAGCACACTGCCGTCAAACTGTGTGGAAAGCACCGCAAACTGACGGTTAAATTCCTCTCCCGCCTCACAGCACCGGAGCATTGTCCCGGCAATTTGTTCCCCCTGATCCAGCTTGACCACTGCAGGAATCAGACTGGCCCCGGCTGCACCGGCCGCTGCCGAAAACAATCCGGTTACTTCAAGATTCACGGCTCTTGAACGTTCGGTGATTCCAAAGGAGTTGAGAAGCGTCCCGGAGGACCTGACTGCCTTTTCCGACAAGCCCAGAGCCTTGTGCAGTTCCTTTTCCAATTCGTCCTTCAGTTCAAAGGAATAGGCCGAAAGCTCACAGCCCTTCCAGGGACTCTGCAAATAGGATCCGGTTTCTCTTGCCGCAAAAGCAAAATCTCTTACAGCGTCATGAGTCTTTTCCTCCTCCCGGACGGAATATTGTTCAATAAAGCCGGGTTCCAGCTCAATGCTGCCCTGATAACGGGCATTTTCCTCAAATCTCTCAATGGCTTCATAGATGGAATAGCCGTATTCCCGCTTCCGATGCAGCGCCCTGACGGTATCGTTGAAGCCCTGACGCAGCTCATAGAGCTTGTCCGCCGAGGCGGCATATTCCTCCGGAGCCTTGATTCTTCCCACCTCCAAAGCTTTGTTAAGCTGGGCAAAAACAGCCGATTTACTGGTTTTGTTGGAATGCAGCTCCAGACAGAAGGGATCCAGACCGATAGAGGCCAGTCTTTTTTGTACCACGCTGAGCGCCGCCATTTTTTCGGCCACAAACAGCACGGTTTTTCCATGATAAAGGGCATTGGCAATCATGTTGGTGATGGTCTGGGATTTTCCCGTTCCAGGAGGGCCGTGCAGCACAAAGCTGCGTCCCTTTGCGGCAGTCGCCACCGCCACAAGCTGGGATGAATCCGCGCTCAGGGGAACCGCTAAATCGGAGGGACGAAAAACAGTTTCCACATTGCTCTCATTAAACGGAAGCTCTTCTTCGGTCCAGTTCATTTTTCCGTCAATCAGAGAAGCTACCACTTTATTCTGTTTCAGCTCATCGGAGCGGTTGCGAAGATCGTTCCACATGACGAACTGGCCAAAGGAAAACAGTCCGATAAAAGCGAGATTTTCCACATTCCAGCGGTTCTTTCCCATAATTGCCTGTCTGACGGTGTGAAAAATCAGAGGTATATCCAGGCCATGTTCATCCTCAGGAAGAGTTTCCAGGCCGTTGATTTTGATCTGAAAAACCTGCCGCAGATATTCCAGAAGTGTGGTATTGATTCTTGACTCCTCCTGACGGCTGCGGATGACATAGCCGCCATTGCGAAGGCTTCTGACAATATCCACCGGCACCAGCACAATCGGCGCATACCGGGGCTTTTCGGAAATATCACTCTCATACCACCGCAGAAAGCCAAGGGCAAGAAACATGGTATTGGTTCCGTTTTCTTCCATGCTTACCTTTGCGGAGCGATACATCGTTTTGAGCTGCTGATTCAGCTCCTCTGAAGAAATAAAGGTTCTGATTCTGCCGCTTTTCAGCTCTTCAGCAGCAATCCCGTCAATCAGTCCCCTGTCGTTTTCAATTTCATACATTTTGCTGCTTTTGAGAGAGGTTGTCCACTCGGAGGGCACCTCCAACAAACGGATATCCTTTCCGTCTGAAAGAAGATCCTCCATCTTTTCCAGCTCGGAAACCATCAGCTGCAGGGAGTTTTTTCCGGGACGAAAATTCAGCAGCGAATTCCGCAGAGTGAAATCCAGCAGCTTTCTCTCCCAGACGCGCTGCTTTGTCAGGTTTTCCTCTGTTTTGCTGAGATCCGCCATTTTCCGCACTTCCAGTGCTTCCGGCGCCTTGACACGAAGATCGTCAAACACAGCCTGTTTATCCTCAAAGCCTCTCGCCTGGTCCAGCTGCAGCGGAATGGGTCGGATACCGCTTCCTCTGCACCGCTGAACGTCCACCACGCCCTCAAATTCAGCGACCTCGTCAATATGGGCACAGCCATGACGGACAGCGCGGTCAAAATCCACGCCCTTCCCACCGGTAAAATCGACGCATTCCACGAACAGAAGCTCCTCGCTTCCCTTGACCAGACGCTTTTCAAAGGCAGAAATATCATCAATCAGACAATCCGCAAAGGTTTCCTCCGAAAGTCGGCAGCCCGCATAAGCGTGTCCCTGCTGAAAGGCAAGCAGCGGATAAAGGCCCGCCGCTTCCAGGCAGGAGGCATACAGCACCGAAAGGTCAAGACAGGTACCTAATTTTTGTCCTATCACCGCATGGGGCAGCCGGATTCGCTGACCCAGATTTTCATAGCTGGCAGGGGGATTGCAGTAAACAATTTCCAGAGACTGCAGTGCTGCATAGATAGCCGCCATCTGTTTTTTGACGGTATCCGGATTCTGGGTCTGATAGCCGGTAAACGAGGAAGATCCTGTCCAGAGCTTCAGATAGGTGCCGGCCTTTTGCAGTACCTCGGAAACCCTTGGGTGATTGGGTGTCACGAAAGCGGCAATCAGTTCGGGCATAACCCGCAGACCGCTCCACTGGTCATAGGCCAGCAGCTCAATGGGAGTATCGGCCCCATAGAGCTTTTCTTCCCCCCGATAAACCTCTATGGTAACGGTGCCAATCATTCTTTCCGTCAAGGAAAACAGAAATTCGGTAGAAAGAATCAACCTGACAGG
>CACYCV010000227.1 GCA_902772955.1 uncultured Ruminococcus sp. | reverse complement strand
TTCTGTTTTATTGTTTAGCGAAGTGTGTTGCTATATGAACCCCTCCGGCAGTTCGTGCCACCTCCCCTAAAGGAGAGGCTTGCGAAGCGTACTTCCGGTTATTTCACCATCCTTCATACATCGGGTGCAGGGACTGTGTCCCTGCAGAGGGTTCCAAGGTACGAGAAGTCCCTTGGTGGGGTTTGGGGCAAAGCCCCCAAGATTCTCCGCATAAAATTGATTATCGTGGGGTTGAAAAAAACGGAGAGATGTTATACAATCAGTTTTGTTGCAGAATGAAATATGACGTTTGAAAAAAGGAAGAGAAGCCATGATGAAAACCTTGTTGCTGCAATCGGATGAACTGGAAACCGCCGCGGCTATTTTGCGAAACGGCGGTCTGGTGGCAATGCCCACCGAAACGGTTTACGGACTGGCAGCGGATGCTCTGAACGGGAAAGCTGTGGCAAAAATTTTTGCCGCTAAGGGCCGACCGATGGATAATCCTCTGATCGTGCATATTGCAGAACTGTCCCAGATAAAGATGCTGGTTAGGGAATTTCCCGAAAGTGCCAGAAAACTGGCAGAAGCCTTCTGGCCTGGTCCGCTGACGATCATTCTTCCTAAGGGAGACTGTATTCCAGATGAAGTCAGTGCCGGACTGGATACTGTGGCGATTCGCTGCCCTGCTCATGACACGGCCCGACGCCTGATCCGTCTGTCATCTCCCCTGGCGGCCCCCTCTGCCAATTTGTCCGGTAGTCCCAGCCCTACTACCGCCCGTCATGTCATGGACGATATGAACGGAAGAATCGACGCCGTGATTGACGGTGGAGAATGCCGCGTAGGAGTGGAGTCTACCGTTGTTACCCTGGCAACCAACCCGCCCAGACTGCTGCGCCCCGGCGGGATTACCCTGGAACAGCTTCGTGAGGTTCTCGGTGAAGTCGTATTGGACGATGCCGTCCTCCATCCTCTCCAAAACGGTCAGCAGGCTGCCAGCCCCGGAATGAAATATAAGCATTATTCCCCCAAGGCCAATGTGATTCTGCTCAAAGGCACCGAGGAGGCTTTTCTCCGCTTTGTCAATGCCCGGAATGACGGCACATCGGCAGTACTTTGCTATGAGGAAGACAAACCGGAGCTTCGGCTGCCTTACCTTTCTGTGGGAAAGGCCGAGGATTATGAAACCCAGGCCAACCGCCTGTTTTCTTCCCTTCGGGAAGCAGATGAAAGAGGATATCATACCGTTTATGCCCATTGCCCCGAAACAGAGGGTGTGGGTCTGGCCGTCTATAACCGACTGATTCGGGCGGCAGGATTTGAGGTGAAAGACCTTGAAAAGTAAGCTCATTGGACTGACCGGACACACCGGCGCCGGAAAAAGTACGGCTGCCCGGGCGGCGGCGGATGTCTGCGGGGGTATTATAGATGCCGATCAGGTGGCAAGAGAAGCACTGCAGAAGGGCTCCCCCTGCCTGAAAGCGCTCGCTGCGGTCTTCGGTGAGGATATTCTGCAAAGGGACGGCAGTCTGGACCGGCGTTTGCTGGCAAAACGGGCATTTTCCTCTCAGGAGAAGACTCTCCTTCTGAACAGGACGACCCATCCCTGGATTCTCCGGCGGGTGCAGGAGCTGGCAGAGGAATTTGCAAGGCACACGGACAAGCTGGTTCTCTTTGATGCGCCTCTGCTGTATGAAAGCGGAGGAGAGACTCTTTGCGACAGTGTGATTGCGGTGGTGGCGCCGGATGCAGTGAGACTGCAACGAATTCTCCTGCGGGACAGAATCAGCGAAGAGGAAGCCCGTCTGCGGATGAATGCCCAGCCGGATGCCTCTTTTTATACCTCCCGGGCGGATTATGTTATTGACGGCAGTCAGCCTCCGGAAAGAGTGGCACAGCAAATGCGGGAGCTGCTGAAAAGACTCTGTATTCCTTCCGGAAGTACCGATCCGGCAGCCAGGATCACGAAAGAGGTGGAACCATGAAACGGAAGATTAAGGCCAAAACAATGATCAGTCTGGTATTTGTGCTGGCGGCGCTTGCCTGTGTGGCCGTAGTGCTGCGCTTTGCCAACCAGCGGATGACCGAAAAATCCTTCCCCAGAAAATACGAAAAAGAGATCAGTGCCGCCTCCGAACAATACGGGGTGGATCAGGCACTGATTTACAGTGTGATCAAGACGGAAAGCAATTTTGATCCTGATGCGAAAAGTCCGGCCGGTGCCATGGGACTGATGCAGATCATGCCAGAAACCTTTGAATGGATGCGGACATCCTATAAGGATTCCGCCGAGCACGAGGTGGAGGATCTGTATGACCCGGCCATCAATATTGATTACGGGGTGCATTATCTGTCCATACTTTTGAAAATGTACCAGGACGAGGAAACAGCCGTCTGCGCCTATAACGCCGGCTGCGCCAACGTGGACCGGTGGCTGCAGAATCCCGACTATTCCGATGACGGCAAAACACTGAAAAATGTTCCCTATGAGGAAACGGATAATTACCGGCAAAGGATCCGGGAATACAAAAGTATCTATCAGAAGCTCTATTTCAGTGAGAAGTAACGGTCCGACGATTCCATGGCAAAAGACACCATTCCCTCAGGGAACGGGTGCTTTCCCGCTCGGCGGACGTTATGCTCTATATGATCAACCAAGAAAGAAGGATTTGCGATGACGGAAAAAAAGCAAGAGGAAAAAGAGAAGACAGCGGCGGAGCTGCTGGAGGAAAAACTCCTCATGAAGCAGGAAAGCGGTGCCAAAACCCTGGATCCGGCGGAAATAGAAAAGGCGGATGAATTCTGCGAGGGCTATAAGTCTTTTCTGGATCGCGCCAAAACGGAACGGGATGCGGTGCGCTTTACCATCGAAGCGGCAGAGGCAGCCGGATTTACGGAATATGACTACCATAAAAGCTATCAGCCCGGCGATAAGGTTTATGTCAATAACCGGGGAAAGGCTGTCATGCTTTGCGTCATGGGAACAAACGGCACCCATAACGGCGTTCGTCTGGGAATTGCCCATATCGATTCTCCCCGTTTGGATCTGAAGCCTAATCCCCTGTATGAAAGCAACGACCTGGCGCTGTTTCGTACCCATTATTACGGCGGCATTAAAAAATATCAGTGGCCGACCGTTCCGCTGGCACTGCATGGGGTAGTAGCACGGAAGGACGGACAGGTGGTGGATGTCTGCCTGGGAGATGAAGAAGGCGATCCCTGCTTCGTGGTGACGGATCTGCTGCCCCATCTGGCTGTGGAACAGATGTCCAAGGTAATGACCAAGGCTTTTACCGGGGAACAGCTCAATGTGCTCATCGGCAGCCGTCCCTTCCGCCTGGATGAGGAAAGCAAAAGTGTCAAGCTGAACGTGATGAACCTGCTGTATGAAAAATACGGCTTTACCCAGGAGGATTTTGTTTCCGCCGAGCTGACCATGGTGCCCGCAGGCAAGGCGCGGGACGTGGGATTTGACCGGAGCATGATCGGCGCTTACGGCCATGATGATAAGGTTTGCGCTTACCCGGCACTGATGGCGATTCTGGATACCCCCTTGCCGGAGTCCACGGTGATTACCGTGCTGACAGACCGGGAGGAAATCGGCAGTGACGGTGCTACCGGAATGAAATCAACCTTCATGGCTGATTTTATTGCCGATCTTGCCAAGGCAGACGGGGAGGAGCTGCGCCACGTCATGGCGAAAACCACCTGCCTGTCTGCCGATGTAAACGCTGCCTTTGATCCTACCTATGCTTCTGCCTTTGAAGCGGATAATTCCTGCTATCTGAACCGCGGTGCCGTGATTACCAAATATACCGGCAGCGGCGGAAAATACAGCACCTCGGACGCTACCGCCGAATATATGGCACGGGTACGCCGGATTCTGGACGACCGCAATGTTCTGTGGCAGACCGGCGAGCTGGGTAAGGTTGACGGAGGAGGAGGAGGAACCATTGCAAAATTTGTGGCAAACCTCAATGCTGACGTGGTGGATCTGGGTGTTCCGGTTCTGTGTATGCATGCTCCCTTTGAAATCGTTTCCAAAATTGATGTCTATGAAACCTACCTGGCGCTTGCTGCCTTCTATCAGGCCTGAAGTTTTGCATTCTGCCAAAATCCCTGCTGTCAGAAAAAACTTTTCCGGGTTGTAAAGGCAATCACTTTACAAGAAAGCCCGACCTCCACCGAAGAATCGGAAGGAGTCCCTCCTGAAGCAATGTGTGTAAAGGTGTATAACTTCACGAATTACAACTGTATGGAAAAATTTGCGGTAAAGGTGTTAAAAAAGCCGCCGAAAGTTTATGCAAAATCATTATTTTGTGTAACAATCCTGTTATAAACGGGTTTGCTTATTGACATTCCGGTGCATTTGTATTATGATTTTACCAGAGTGGATGATTTTACATTGCCGAAAATCGATCAGTGTTTTCGTGCAGGTTCCACAAAGAAAAAAGGCTGATTCTGGGGAGTCAGACCGTGCTTTTTGATTGAAAGGCGGCGGCAACTGTCGCTGCAGACGCATAGATACGACCTATTGAGGAGTGTTGCGATTTGAAACAGATCGTCATCAACGGCGGTAACCGGCTTCACGGAACCGTCCGCATCAGCGGCGCCAAAAATGCGGCTGTTGCCATAATTCCTGCTGTAATTCTGTCGGACGGCGTGTGCCGTATTGAAAATATTCCGAATATTATGGACGTCAATCTTATTGCCAATATCCTGCATGAAATGGGTGCCAGGGTAAACCGGATCAATAAGACCACCCTGGAAATTGACCCGACCTACATCAGACATCCGGTGGCAGACTATGATATTGTCAGGAGAATGCGTGCGTCCAGTTATCTGCTGGGTGCTTTGCTGGGCAAGTTCTCTCATGCGGAGGTTGCCCTGCCAGGGGGCTGTGATTTCGGTGTGCGTCCTATTGATCAGCACCTCAAGGGCTTTGCCGTGCTGGGTGCGGAGCATAGTGTCGTCGGAGGAATGATTCGTGTAAAGGCCGAACACTTGACAGGCGGTCATGTTTATCTGGATGTGGTGTCTGTAGGTGCCACAGTGAATATCATGCTGGCGGCTGTAAGAGCAGAGGGCAGAACCATCATCGAGAATGCAGCCAAGGAGCCCCACATTGTTGACCTGGCAAATTTCCTGAATTCCATGGGGGCAGACGTCAGGGGTGCCGGCACAGACGTCATTAAGATCAACGGTGTAAAGCATCTGAACGGTACAACCTATTCGATTATTCCAGATCAGATTGAAGCGGGAACCTATATGGTAGCGGCAGCCGCTACCGGAGGGGATGTTGTCCTGCAGAACGTGATTACCAAACATTTGGAGTCCATTACCGCAAAGCTGCGGGAGATGGGCGTCAAAATTGAGGAATACGAGGATTCCGTACGGGTCTACCGTGACGGAGAGCTGAAGCGCTGCAACGTCAAGACCATGCCGCATCCGGGTTTTCCCACGGATATGCAGCCTCAGATTGCGGCGCTGCTGTCCATTGCCCAGGGCACGAGCATTGTGACCGAGGCAGTCTGGGACAACCGGTTCCGCTATATTGAGGAGCTGAAGCGCATGGGTGCCGTGATTTCCGTTGACGGAAAGGTAGCGGTTATTGAAGGCGTGAAGGAACTGAACGGAGCGCCGGTGAAAGCAACGGATCTGCGTGCAGGTGCCGCTATGATTATTGCGGCATTGTCTGCCAAGGGAACCAGCCACATCGAGGACATTGAGCATATCGAGCGGGGCTACGAAGATGTGGTAGAGAAGTTTGCGTCGTTAGGTGCCGACATCCGGCTGATTTATACGGATGATCCCATTGTTCAGACGGCATAATGACAAGATCAGACAGGTGCATTTTCCTGTGACAGGAGAATGTGCCTGTTTTTGGTTCATAAGGTTCGTGACCGCACGGGTCGATTCGCGCCTTGCTCCACTTCGTTCCGCCCGGCCATGCTGTGTCCGGCTTTACTGCCGCGGCTTCCACCCCACACGGTGCTCACGCGCCGCTTTGGGGTGGGTGTGTATTGACCGGTGGATTGCTTCGCAAACACAAATGTTTCGCCCGCAGACAGCAAAATACCAAAGGGGCTTGGGGCAAAGCCACCAACTATTCATGCTCCCTTCATAGCAGCGTAGTCTGCTGTGACAGGAATTCCACTAAACAATAGACTTCGATACAGGACGTGCAGACAAAAAGGAGGACAAGGATGTCTAAGTTATGTCCGCTGTTCAGCGGAAGTTCAGGAAACAGCTACTATCTGGAAAACAGGGGACAGGGAATCCTCATTGACTGCGGCAGAAATGCCAAACAGCTGGAAACGGCCCTCCGGGAACGGGAAATTGATCCCCGGACGCTCCGGGCAATTTTTGTGACCCACGAGCATACCGATCACATCAGTGGATTAAAGGTGTTTGCTTCCCGATATCAGGTCCCTGTCTATGCCTCCTTCGGCACCGTTGCTGCGCTGGAGGGAAAGGGGCTGCTGACGGAAAAGGTGAAGGCTGCGCCGATGACGCTGGACGGTCTGGAGCTGGAAGAAATGTTCATACACCCCTTCCGGATTTCTCACGACTGTGCCGAGGGCTTCGGCTATGTGGTGGAAACCGGTGACGGCCGGAAAACTGCCTTTGCAACCGATACCGGAGTGGTTACAGAGGAAATCCGCAAGGCTCTGACCGGCTGCGATACAGTGGTGCTGGAATCCAATCACGATGTGGGAATGCTCCGCTGCGGCGGCTATCCCTATCCGCTCAAGCGGAGAATTCTTTCCGAATTGGGACATCTTTCCAACGAGGTTTGTGCCGAAACCGCTGCGGAGCTGGTGAAAAGCGGTACCACAAGACTGCTGCTGGCCCATCTCAGCCGGGAAAATAATTTTCCGGAGCTGGCAAAGCAGGCTTCTCTGTGCGAGCTGGAGCGCAGTGGACTGAAACAGGAGGTTGACTTCATGCTGGCGGTGGTACCGGAATCCAACAGCCTGCCGCCGGTGATTTATTAGGGTGATGCAGTATGATGATTATCAAAATCATTTGTGTAGGAAAGCTGAAGGAAAAATTCTGGGTAGATGCTTGTGCCGAATATGCCAAACGGTTGAAGGGCTTTTGTCAGTTTTCTATGACCGAAGTGGAAGAAGAACGCATGGGAGAGGACGTTTCTCCCGGCAGCATCCGGATTACCCTGGAAAAAGAGGGAAGACGAATTCTATCCGCTGTTCCCAAGGGAGCGAAGATGATTTCCATGTGCATTGAGGGGCAGCAGCGCACCTCTGAAGAAATGGCAGCCACGCTGGAAGAGATGGCCGTCAACGGATTTGGCACAGCAGTGTTTGTCATCGGCGGCTCCTGGGGACTCTCCGAGGAGGTCAAAAAGGCCAGTCATATCCGGCTATCCATGTCAAAGATGACGTTTCCGCATCAGCTGGCAAGGGTAATGCTTTGCGAACAGATTTATCGTGCCTTTCAGATTTCATCGGGGGGAAAATATCATAAATAAGTTGTCGAATTTTCTTGATTTTTGCTGGCTTTATGATATAATAGAAAGACATAATTCAATGAAAGGAGAACGCTGTATGGTGAACATACAGCAGGATTGTGTATGGAAGAGAAGTACATTGTTACAACCGAAGGCCTGACAAAAATGTACGGCCGGAAGGCGGCTGCCAAGGATATCAACATCAAAATCCGTGAAGGCGAAATTTATGGTCTGATCGGACGCAACGGCGCCGGAAAAACAACCATTATGAGAATGCTCAGCGGTCTGTCCCGTCCCACCAAGGGAACCTTTTCCCTGTTCGGAATGGACATTCACGAGCTGCGCCGAAAAAACAAGCCGGTAGGGGTGCTGATTGAAGCTCCCGGAATTTATCCCAAAATGAATGCCTATGATAACATGAAAATCAAGGTGATTGCCATGGGAATCAAGGGTGATCAGGACAAATACATCAAGGGTCTGCTGGAGCTGGTAGGTCTTGCAGATACCGGCAAAAAGAAAGCGGGTTCCTTCTCACTGGGTATGCGGCAGCGTCTGGGCATTGCCCTGGCACTGGTGGGAGATCCCAAGCTGATTATCCTGGACGAGCCTATCAACGGTCTTGACCCTCAGGGTATTGTAGAGGTCAGAAAGCTGCTGGCCACCATGCGGGATGAGATGAAAATCACCGTGATGATTTCCAGCCACATTCTGGAAGAGCTGGGCAAGTTAGCAGATTCCTACGGCATTATTCACAACGGCAAATTGATCGATGAATTTACCACCGAGGATCTGCACGAGCGCAGCGGCAACTACACATTTGTGAATACAGACGACAACAAAAAGGCGCTGGAAGTTATCCGGAAGATGGGACTGGAAAAATGCGAGCTGGACAACGACAATATGCTTCGCATCAAAGACACGCTCAGCCTGGAGAAAAACGTCTGCAAGGCTTTGGTAGAAAACAACATTTTCGTCAAAGAAATCCGCAGCCAGACATTCTCTCTGGAGGATTATTATCTGAAGATCACCTCTGAGGGCATTCCGGAGGATAACACAGCATGGCAGTATTCTCAGGAGGTGGCACAGGTATGATGAATTTAATACGGATGGATGTTTTTCGTCTCATGAAGACAAAGACATTCTGGATTCTGAACATTATCAATTTTTCACTGACCTTTATTGCACCCATCATGATCAAAGTGATCTTTGACCGTCTGTTGTCGGATACCGGAGTGCCGGCGGATGAGGCGACCAACGAGTTGATCGGCGCTCAGCCGCTTTCCACCATGATCGGCTTTCCCTTCGGCACGGTAGGTCTGCTGATGATTGTCATGCTGGTATCTGCGGCGGTATTTCTTCATGGAGATATCGGTCACGGCTATATCAAGAATTTAGCCGGGCAGATTCCGAAGAAAAGCCATCTCACCTTTTCTAAATTTATTGTGATGGCGTTCCATCATCTGATTATGATGGCAGTTTGTCTGTCAGGCACCGTCCTGGGCAATCTTGTTTCCAGAGGAATCTATATAGATGCCAAGGTCGGAGAATCCCTGGGAATGTTTATGATTCGTTTCCTGTTGCTGTATGCCCTGACATCGGTGTTGCTGCTGTTTTCTTCCGGTCTTGGCAACAAGACCCTGTCCATTGTCATGGCAGTCATCTTTGGTACCGGCGCGCTGAATCTGTTATATGCGCCGCTGGATTTATTATTCAACCAAGTGTTCCATTGGGAAATCAGGGTCGAAGATTGGATGCCGGATGCCCTGGCAGGATCCATTGCTCCTGCTCCTCCGATACTGAACAGTCTTCTGGTCGGTTTGATTTTTGTAGCCGTCTTTGTTACCCTCAGCGGTTACGTCAGCAACCACCGTGACGTCAAATAGTCTTGGGGTTTCACCCCAAGCCCCACCAAGGGGCTTCTCGCCCCTTGGAACCCTCGCCAGGGGCATGAGCCCCTGGACCCGCAACTCTGACGATGATTTTTCACTGCCGGAATTGCTGAGGAACATAGAAAATGTCCGCCGCACAAAAAAGTGTGTCGGATTTTCTTTTATCCGAAAAAAATGCTTCGCAAGCCTCTCCTGACAAGGGGAGGTGGCACGAAGTGCCGGAGGGGTAAAAGTGCAAAGCCTTTCCTTAGATATGAAGTTCACTAAACGACAAACTTGGATGTGTTGTGCATTCGTCAAGTCGCCCGCGGGGGCGCCCCCGCCCAAAGGGGTTTGGGGCGAAGCCACCAACCATTCATGCCCCTTTCCCGGCGGCGAAAGCCGTCGGGAAAAAGAGAACCAAACAAAATCCCGGCACACAAAAAAGTGTGTCGGGCATATTTTTGCCCGTAAGAAATGTGTTGCCGAGATTGCTTTGGTAAATTTGCTATGAAATGGGAGGCTGAATTGGTAAAAACAACAATTTTTTTAAATTTTTCAAATACCCTTTCAAAAAATTGTGCATTATGATATAATAATACCGCAAATACTTTACATAGGAGGAAATGTGTTATGTATTATCTCGGTATTGATCTTGGCGGAACAAATATCGTTGCCGGCGTTGTGGACGAGGACGGCAATATTATTGTAAAAGCAAGCTGTAAAACCAATATTCCCCGTTCCCAGGAGGAAATTTGTGATGACATGGCTGCTGTTGCCCTGAAAGCGCTGGAAAGTGCCGGTCTGACAAAGAATGACATCAACTTTATCGGAATCGGTGCGCCGGGTGCCGTCAACGGTGCAACGGGCGTGATTGAATTCACCAATAACTTCAACTTCCATAACTGGCAGATCGGTGACATGATGAAAGAGCGTCTGGGCGTTGATATCTATGTAGAAAACGATGCCAATGCGGCCGCTTATGGTGAATACACCGTTGGTGCTGCCAAGGAGGCCAATGATGCCATTGTCATTACACTGGGCACCGGTGTCGGCGGCGGTATCATCATTGACGGCATGATCTACAGCGGTTCCAACTATGCCGGCGCAGAGCTGGGACACATGGTCATTCAGCACGGCGGCCGTCAGTGTACCTGCGGAAGAAAGGGCTGCTGGGAGGCTTATTCCTCTGCTACCGGTCTGATTAACATGACCAGAGAAGCTATTATCAACCCCTACAACAGCAATTCCATTCTTTATAAGATGATTGACGGCGATATGTCCAAAATTACCGGCAAGACGGCTTTTGATGCAGCCGATCAGGGCTGTGAGGTCGGCAAGGCAATTGTCAGTCAGTACATTTCCTATCTGGGTACAGGTCTGGTGAATATCATCAATATTTTCCAGCCGGAGATTCTGTGCATCGGCGGCGGCGTGAGCAGCCAGGGCGACAGACTGCTGGTTCCGCTGAAGAAGATCATCGAAGCAGAACGCTATACCAAGCATAACAAGAATCAGACAGAAATCTGCCTGTGCAAGCTGGGCAACGATGCCGGCATTATCGGCGCTGCATTCCTGGGCAAATAATTTTTGAGTGTCAGATACTAAATAAGCAAGGCTCCCGGTTTTTAATGCCGGGAGCCTTACTTGTTTTTTAGGAGATTTTTTTACTCTTAGTCATCGTTTTCCTTGCGCTTTCTGATAAGAACAGCGGCAGATGCAGCAGCCGCAGATACACCAAGTACGGCTAAAGCTGTCGGCATGGTACTGTCTCCGGTTTTTACAGCATCGTCATCGGGATTGATAATTCTGCTTGTGTCGGAACTTTCCTCTTTGCTTGTATCGGAACTTTCCTCAGTACTTGTGTCGGAACTTTCCTCTTTGCTTGTATCGG
>CACYCV010000226.1 GCA_902772955.1 uncultured Ruminococcus sp. | reverse complement strand
CTGGCATCAACAGCTGTAAAACGGTCCTCCTCTTTTATGTTTGCCTTCGTGAGGAAAACACGGTCATCATCAAAAATCAGGTTGAAATCGCTTCTCCAGCCATCAACCACAGCCGGACGATGTGTAACCACAAGGACTCTCTTATACCCCATCTTTTTAACGAGAGAGTATGCTGTGACTGTCTTTCCAAAACGCATCTTACAGTCCCAAAGCATTCTGTCGCTGCGCGCGAACACTCTCGCTGTCTTTGCAATACAGGCTTTCTGCTCATCGCGAAGAATGATTTTGTGTTTTTCAGCTTTGGTTTCATATGAACCATACGGCTCTCCTGCCAAGTCCGAAGAAACAGAAGTCATTCCTTTTTCTGCGGCCGTCAGTACATTTCTGCCTGCCTTCACTGCCTTTATTGCGGCAATCGCAGGGGCAAGGGTGACTTTGTACCACTCGCTGTCTCGGTCCGTATCGTAGAACTTATGGACATCATACCCGGAGCGATCAAGAACCTCGTGCACATCATGGTCACTGAAGGAGGCGCTCTCTATAGTCCCGTCGGCAAGTTTCACTTGCTTTCTCGCCAGTTCTGTGTGAAGTAGTTTATACTGGATAAGCGCAGTTCTTGTGTATTGACGTATCCGGTAATGAGCATTCTGATTGAGTTCATCACAATTGTCTAGAAGCTGCCTGTAGCTTGATGGACTGGAAAAACTGTGCTCGCCGATCTTAAGATATCCCTGATGAATCTCATCCGGTATGGAGAAGATATAGATGAGATTGTACTGCGCTGTTCCTGCATAGATCTGTTCACTCATTTCTGTTCCCCCCCTCCACAAGCTGTTTATAAATAACTGTTTTCTTCGATCGCCAATCGCGTATATTACAAAGTTTCTGTCCTTTTGTATCAGTTAGAATGCTAAAGTCAAATGCCGTTAGGTCATCCATATCTTGGCTGTAATCGAACAATGTCATCTGATATGGTTCCGTACTAACCTTGCAGAAAGGGATAGCGTAATTAAATCCGTCCATTTGCCATAAGTTCCAGGAAATGACGAGCGCAATTTCTTTTAGCAGCTTTATCATAGGATCCTTTTTAAAACGATCCCGATAGTACTCAATAAACGTATAAAGTACATTTTCACGAGCCAATAAAAGACTGTCTCCCTGAAACTCATATCCATAAACACTCTGCACAGCCCTTCTTGCCCATTTTATCCAATCGTCTTCAGATTCTGTATTCTCATTTACAACACGCAGCTTTCGGTCTAATAGTCCAATCCGTTCTGGAATTTGTATCATCCTGCCTGTGACTGTATCATATCTGCTGGCGAGATAAGGAGCTTCACCGCAGGTAATCTCCATACGCTTTGCATCCACATATCGCTGCCAGGTTTTTGGACCTTTTTCAGCAAATGCAATCTTACTATTTGTGGCTGACCACTTTGTTCCTTCTGGACAGTTAAAGACATTCTCCTGTCCAAACCATTGTTCATCGACAAGATTGTTCTGTGCATTACAGACCCAGGAAGGAGTAAAGACTTCAGCTCGTTCCCTCGTCCGCTCTGTTTTCTGCTCCTGTGCCTTTAAAACCCTCGGCTGGATCACCTTGGAATTACTCCCCGTGATCAGGCCTATCCTGATTTCTTTGTCCGCGGCATACTCCTCACCAAGCCCCGCGTAGTCGTTAGTTGCCCAGAGGATATTCTTCCTGGTTGTCCTGTCTACAAGGAGCATTACAAGCAAATCATAATTCAGTTTATTTATATCATCCTCTTTGATATCAAGGACTATATCTCTATTCACTGATGATTGTACCTTTCTGCTTTGTTCTACTCTAACGTTATTGCTTTCACAAATCTTTACAACTCATTATATTACATGATTTTTTTACGTTTAGTCATACTTCCCAAGTGTTTCTTAACGAGGTTTAGAAAGATACCAAAATCGTCAACATTTACGCGAGTTTTATAATTATAGTTCTCATCACCAGAGGTTGATTCACAAGGGAACCCGTTGTTTTCAAGCAAGTCTTTTTCGGCCTTATCAATATAAACACACATCCAGCCAACTCTGGAACATGCTAGAAACAGTGCTTTTTTAGAGCCCTCTTTTCCAAGACGAAACCGGTCGTGACCGCCACCTGACTTTGCATTGTCAAGAACGCCATATTCTTTTGTTAAATTATAAAAAGCCATTACGGTTTCGCTTTTTGATAGCTTTTTCATTTTACTCGTTTCTCCAAGAGATGGTTCTGCGAAAAAAAGAGTAGTCCATTAGGTCAGTTTCTAAAATCATCCAGTATTTCTATGCTCTCTGATGGCTGGCCAACCAGCTTCACCTTTGTCCCGATTCTCTTTGACACATAATGGTTGGGACGAGACTTTTCAGCATCGTCGATATATACGCCTCGATAAATATAGGGACCACCTTTAGGCTCTTTCGCAAAAATCAGTGTAACACCTGTGTATTGCTCGCCGCCTTCAACATAACCATTTTTTAAATCATCAAAAATGACTTCATTCCAGTCATTCGATATTGTGTTTACACAATCAAATGCAGCTGATACCTTTTTGCCATTTTTAGTCTCAGCCAATTTAGGAAACCATATTCTGAAAGGAAGTGAGGTATATACGCTCGGCCATGTTGCTTTCATCCAACCTGTGTAGTTGGTCCCAACTGTGGCATTTAAGGCTTCATAGATCGCATTATAACTGATATTATCAGCTGCATCGAGAGTGACTTCCCGATTGGGATCCTCACCTGCAGTAGCCGATAACAGTGCCTTCGGATCCAAATAAGTAATGGGATTCTGGGAATTCTTATTCATCGTCAACTTTGCAATAGACTTTCCGAGATAAAACTCCTGATTGTCATCTAATGGAAGGCCCTGCTCATAAGATTGATCGACGAAGAAAATCCTTTTTTCGTTTTTTGACGACAACACTATATCCTCTCTCGGGAGCATGTCCTTTGCATCTTTGCAAACATACCATCTGTTTGGCTTATAAACAGCCACTATCACAGATTGATAAACTCCAAAGACATACTCTGCCTTTTCCGCTCTATCCTTCGATGCTTTCCAGATGCCGCGCACAGAGTTATATAAATCATCCGGATTCATGCCGTTTTCATAGCGCTGGTTGATTTTTATTACGATAATCCGATGCTTTATTTCGTCCGGCAGCAGAAACTCAGAACCATCCGTGGAACCTTCTCCCTTTTTCTCGGGAACTTTGTATGCCGTTATATAACCTTTATCAAACGCTTCCGGATAAGGGAAGATCATTTGCTTCCCACTGAACTTGACATATATTTTTTCTTCAGTTGTTTTAATTACTTCTCCGTCTCCATATTCTTTGTGATGGACTTTAAAAGGTACGGTCATATTCATAATCTCATCTCTCGTTTATCAGTCTAGCACGCAAATCACGCAGACTGGTTTCTATATTTGCAACATCCACAAAAAACAAGCGGACATTGACACCGTCATCACTATCAAACGAAATATCTTGATGATCCCGCATCTCCGGATTTACAGGATAGAGCAGCCATATCTCTGACGTATCATATTTCTTTGAGTATGCATACATCTGATACATATCAGACTGCGAGATTCCGTAATTAAGACTTTGTTTATCAACAAGGTTTTTCCACTTGGTGTCCAGAATAGCCTTCGATCCATCCTCCCGGGTTATTACAATATCAGGCCGCAGCGCAAACTGACGGGGCGAATCAAACAAGTAATAGCCCTTATCCTGAAATGATATTTCCCAATTAAGGTCCAGTAAGACCTTCTTAAGCTGTTGGGCTACAAATGATTCGAATACTTTCTCCATAGGGAAAAGCAGTGCGCGCGCGTTTGTACCACCGGAGAATGTCGTAAAGCTCTTATTCAGCAAGAACACTCT
>CACYCV010000225.1 GCA_902772955.1 uncultured Ruminococcus sp. | reverse complement strand
ATCTTCTTCTGAAGAATTGTAAATGTCTTTATATTACCGTTTACCATAATTCTCTGGCGCAGACAGCTCTCTATAAAGAATTCCGCTTTAGTCAGTCCCGTTGCGGATATCCGTTCCTCAATAATCCCTTTCTCCTCCGGAGTTACGCGAAAATTAATAATTGTATTTCTTGTTCTGTTCTTTTCATTGAGCCGCCTTTTTTGACTTCCTTTAGATTGTGTTTCACGACGATAAATCTTATCCATCTCCGCTCCTTTCTTCCATGTTCAACCATCTTTACTGTTTTCCTTAAAGGTTTCATCAAGTTTATCCGCCATCTGCCGCTGGACAGAAGGATACAAATGAGAATACCGCTCGGTAATCGTGACGCTCTCGTGGCCGAATCTTTCACCGATCTGAATAGGTGAATATCCGAGTTCGATAAGCAGAGCACAGCTGGAATGTCTGAGATCATGAATCCGTATCCGTTTTACACCGGCAGCCTTTGCTCCGCGGTCCATTTCGTGATGCAGATAGCTTTTAGTAATTACAAATATCCTGCTTTCATCATCCACTTTATAAATTGATTCAAAAAAATCCTGCATTTCCTCACACAGGAACTGCGGAAGTTCAATCACGCGATTACTCTTTTCAGTTTTCGGGGTCGTAATCATGCCCTCACCCTTAACCACCTGATAATTCTTGTTTATCCTCAGGGTATGCTTCTCCAAATCAAAATCTGATTTTGTCAAAGCAAGAAGCTCACCAGACCGGATACCTGTCCAGTAAAGAATCTGAAATGCATAATAGGAAACAGGTTTTCCCTTCATCACTTCAGAAAATTTAAGATACTCATCCTTCGTCCAGAAAAGCATTTCTTTGCATTTGGATTTCCCCATTTTCTTTGTAGCGCTGCATGGATTCTTCGGAAGGTCATAATACTTTACCGCATGATTAAAAATCGCATTAAGCTGGTTCTGGATAGTTCTGAGATATGTCTGCGAATAACCTTTTCCCTGATCGTCCCTTAATGCCAAAAGGCAGTTCTGCCACTGCAGAATGTCTGTAGGCGTAATCTCAGAAAGGCTTTTATTCTCAAAATATGAGCGGATGTGGGTCTCGATGATATTTTCCTTATTGGCCATGGTACTCTGCTTTAGCTGCGGCCTCATGTCAGACATGTAAATATCTATGAACGTATCAAACCCCATATTGACGTCTTTTGTTTTTTTAGCCAGGAATTCCCTCTCATATTCCAATGCCGCCTTTTTTGTCTTAAAACCGCGTTTTTCATGCTTCCGTTTGATGCCTTTCCAGTCAGTATAGTAACAAGCGACACGCCATGTGCCGCTGTATCCATTCCACTTGTCTTTATATACTGCCATTACTTATCGCCTCCGTATAACCGGTAATTCAACTCCTCGCCCTTAAAAACTATAATCCACCCTCTGCTCAACTCTATCAGACGGCTGCCGATAGCTTCATCAAAATCAATAAGACCGCCCAAAGTCTTCTCGGTGCTGATGATAAAAGGCAGATTATTGTTGTATCTGTAGTTCACGATCTCATAGACAATGTTAACGTCTGACTCGGTAAGCCTTCCTTTGAGAAAATCATCTATGAACAGTACCGATGCATTTTTGAAACGATTTACAGCTATGGAATATGCCTGCTCATTCATGATTTTGGATTTAAGATTAGTAATCTCTTCCCTGTATCCCATATAAACTACCGGTATACCTTTTTCTATAAGGCATACGCTGCAGGCAGTACCGAGATGCGTTTTTCCTGCTCCTACCTGGCCACTCAGAATTACCGAATTGAACCTGTTGTTTTTTATCTCATGAAATAATTCTGTATACTGCCGGATCCTCCTTTTTGCGTCCTCAAGCTGTGGTTTGCCGCCTGTCCTATAATTTTCAAATGTTTTCGCTTTAAATTCCTTAGCAAGTCCGCTCCTTGCCAGGCGTTCTTTCGCCTCTTTTATTTCGCGGCACTTACAGGGCTGTGCATAGCTGTGTCCGGTACCGTCGTCGAAAAGAATGAACCCTGTATCCCTGCATTTGGGACAATCGTATTTTCTGTTCTCCAAATTACTCACCTGCCCTTTCTGATGCGAGTTTCATGAGTTGATCCGAGTGCCTGGACTTCCCGTTCTCCACAACAGGACTACTGTCTGTATTAACCTGTTCAGAGCACCATTTTGATATCTTTGCTGTGTTAAGGCAGCCATGATAAGGTTTGCCGATAATTCTGT
>CACYCV010000224.1 GCA_902772955.1 uncultured Ruminococcus sp. | reverse complement strand
GGAAAGCCCCCTGCGTAGGCAGGATGTGTTTGCTTCACTAAACAAGAAAGCTGGATGTGATATTCATTCGTCAAGTCGCCCGCGTGGCGGAGTGCCTCCGCTGTCGATTCGCGGCGCGCTCCACTCCGTTCCGCTTGATTTTACCGTGTCTCAACTTGATTGGCCGCGGCTTCCGCTCCTCACGCTCCTTACGGAGCGCTCTGGAGCGGTTCTTTTTTGACCGGAAGGACGCTTCGCTGAGTCAAAAGTTTCGCCAGCCTTTTTAAAGGCTGCGGGGTCCATGGGGTGGAACCCCTGGTCGCTGTCCGCAGACAGCGAAATACTAAAGGGGCTTGGGGGCGAAGCCACCAACTTATCATACTTCTTTCACAGCAGCGTAAGCTGCTGTGAAAAGTGCTATCCCTTAGACATGAACTTTCCTTATCAATTTTTATCCGAAGGGGTGCAGGGGGCGATCGGAAAGCCCCCTGCGTTGGACAGATGTGTTTACTTCGTTAACATTCAGCTTTTCGTAAGATGGGAAAGCAAGGGCTTCACTAAACGATAAAACCGAATGTGAAGAAAACTTTATTGTTTTGCGGAAGAAGCAAGAAAAAGATTGCATTTCTTCCTGAGATGTATTAAAATGGAACCAGGGATGAAATCATACCAAAATCATCACGCCTCGTAGGAAAACAAACTTCAAAGGAGCAAGAGTATGTACCAGAATTATATTTTTGACCTGTATGGCACATTAGTTGATATCCGCACCAATGAATGGAAACGCAGCCTCTGGAAAAACATGGCACTGATCTACTCCATGAACGGCGCTTCCTATCGGCCTACTGAATTAAACAAATGCTTTGACGCCTATCTGAAGGAAGAAGTTAACCGTATTCCCAAGGATAAGTATTCCACCCATCCTGAACCGCAGATTGAGTATGTTTTTCAGCGGCTGTTCCGGGAAAAGGGCGTTGACTGTGACATGAGACTTGCTGAAATTACAGGGCGTACCTTCCGCTCCTTGTCACTGCAGCATATCCGCCTGTATGACGGTGTGCCGGAATTATTTGACGCCATTCATCAAAGCGGCGGCAAGGCCTATCTGCTTTCTAACGCACAACGAATCTTTACCGAACCGGAAATCCGGATGCTGGGCATTTACGATCAGTTCGAGGACGTGATGATTTCCTCTGACATGGGATGTGCCAAGCCTGATTCCATGTTTTATCGTCATCTTTTGCAGAAGCATCAGTTGGACCCTGCCAAATCGATCATGATCGGCAATGATTATATCACCGATATCAAAGGCTCCCATGACGTGGGATTGGACACTCTTTATCTGCACACTGCCATTTCTCCAGAAATCAAAGGGGAGCTTCTTGCCACCTATCCCGTCATGAGCGGCAGCATTTTTGAGGCAATTGATATTCTGTTCAAATAAAAAGCATTTTCTGCGCTTTCCTCCTTTCCGGAAAGGGCAGAAAAACAAATAAACAGGCGGATGAAGACTCTTGGAAGTTTTCATCCGCTTTTCTCATTTTCCGTAATTATCTTACCGCATGGTCAGAGCAGCGTCCGCAGATAGTCCATCAAAGCATCAAATCCTCCGTTAGGAAAAAGGGAAATATCCTTCTGCTTTTCGTTGATCAGACAATCCGTCAGCAGAAACACCTTTATTCCCAGATCGGCAGCCCTCATATCCTCTTCCACATTATTTCCCACCATCAGGCATTCTTCTCCTGTCAGCCCGTTCTGCTCCAGCAGTTCCCGATAATAGGCAGGATTGGGCTTTGTATAATGACTGGTTTCATAGGAGGTGATAAAGGCAAAATCCTCCGGTGACACCCCCGCCCAGCGCAGCCGTGCTTCAATCCCGATAAGAGGAAATACCGGCAGAGTGGCCACTGCTGTCTGCAAACCCATTCTTCGCAGCTGCTCCACCGTTCCGGCGGCTTTTGGGGTCATTCCGCAAACGTCACGGACTCTGTCGAATTCCGAAAGGTAAAAATCATCAAAATCCTTTTTGCGGGACAGAATCTGCTCTCCGAAGGTATGACAAAAGCTCTGCCAGAAAACCTCTTCGTTGGTCCGGCTGCCGTCATTGGCCACCATTTCCTTCATTGCCTGCCATATTGCATTGGTCAGTTCCTTCCGGTCAATCCCGAAATCAGCCATACGGTTGGTCAGTTCCTTAAAATATACCCTGGTAAATTCTTCCTGATCCATCGGCAGCAGCGTACCGTCCAGATCAAACAGCACTGTCGTAATCATATTGTCTATCCCCTTTTCTGTTCCGGAAGCACTCCATTAACACATGAGTTGCCCGGCTTTTCCAATATACACCCCGTTATTATAGCATACTCCGGCCTGCTTTTCAATGAAGACGAAAGATTTTCGCGGGCGGGTGACCCCGCTGGACGATTCGCGACAGCGCTCCACTCCGTTCCGCTCGGTTTCGCCGTGTCTCAACTTTATTGCCGCGGCTTCCACCCCACACGACGTTTACACGCCGCTTTGGGTATTCGTCACATTGCCTGCGGGCCAGCCCCACCAACCTATCATACCCCCTTCACAGCAGCGTAAGTTGGTGTGAAAATGTTATCATACAAATGATACTATTTTTCAACAATGTTTTTCCCGGAGAGTTTATGAAATACCGCATATTTATGCTACATTGCATCAAATAAGGCACGATAGTACTAACTCTTTCCGGTCAATCTATGGTAAGATAGGGATGGTATATTCTCCTTGACGGGAGGTTTCGGATAATTCCCCATACAGTATCAGCGGAATCTGAAAGCGGAAGGACTGTTCACATTGAATATAATTATTGTTGGCTGCGGTAAAATCGGAGAGACTATCCTGGCGGATCTGGTCCGGGAGGAGCATAACCTGACGGCAGTAGATAATGACCCGAAGGTACTGGAGGAGCTTTCCAATATCTATGATGTCATGACGGTGTGCGGTAACGGCACAGACCGCAGGACGCTGCTGGAGGCCGATGTGGTTCATGCGGATATGCTGATTGCCGCTACCTCTTCCGACGAACTGAATATGCTTTGCTGTTATATTGCCAAAAAAATCGGCGCGAAAAATACAATTGCCAGAATCCGCAATCCGGAATATAATGCCGAAAACCTCAGCTTTCTCAGACAGCATCTGGATCTTTCGATGGCTATCAATCCGGAAATGCTGGCCGCCAGAGAAATGTTCAATGTGCTGAAGCTTCCATCGGCTGTCAAGATTGA
Source organism: uncultured Ruminococcus sp. (assembly GCA_902772955.1). Classification (GTDB taxonomy): domain Bacteria; phylum Bacillota; class Clostridia; order Oscillospirales; family Acutalibacteraceae; genus UBA1213. The sequence continues at coordinate 6,325 of CACYCV010000224.1, read as the reverse complement.
AACCTTTTCTGCCAGAAATTTTGAGTTGATCGAAATGATCCTGCGGGAAGGCTCCCCCATGACAGGAGTGAAGCTGATGGATCTGCGCAGCCGCTTCAAAGCGAAATTCCTGATCTGCGTGGTACGCCGCGGTGATGACGTATATATTCCGGACGGTAACTTTATTCTCAATCCCGGAGACAAGATCGGTCTGACGGCAGAACCATCCGAAATACAAAAGCTGATGCGCGCCATGGGTGTCGGCAAAAAGCAGGCCAAAAATGTCCTGATTCTGGGAGGAGGCCGCATCGCCTTCTATTTGTCCAGAATGCTGACCCTCTCCGGCAACGGTGTCAAAATTATTGAAATAGACGAAAAGAAATGCGAAGACCTGTCGGAACAGCTGCCGAAAGCAGTGATTATTCACGGTGACGGTGCCCAGCAGGAGCTGCTGATGGAAGAGGGACTGGATTCCATAGACGCCTTTGTCGCGCTGACGGGCATGGATGAAGAAAATATCCTCATTTCCATCTTCGCCTCCACCCATAAGGTTCCTACCGTCATCACCAAGGTCAACCGCAACGAATTGGCTGCTATGGCCACCAAACTGGGACTGGACTGTGTTATCTCCCCTAAGGATATTATGTCAGATGTACTGGTCCAGTATGCCCGTGCCCTGGAGAATTCCAAGGGAAGTAATGTTGAAACCCTGTATAATATCATGGACGGCAAGGCCGAGGTGCTGGAATTCAATGTCCGGGATGATTTCAAGCATACGGGGATCCCCATCAAGGATCTCAAACTGCGGCAGGGCATCCTGATCGCCGGCATTATCCGTGACAGAAAGCCTATCATTCCCTCCGGCGTCGATGTAATTCTGGAACAGGACAAGGTGATTATCCTGACCGAAAATCAGCGTCTCAACGACCTGAGCGATATTATCCGATAAAGAAAGGGTCCACATCATGAATCGCAGAATCATTGTTTATATGGTAGGCAATATCGTCAAGTTAGAGGCCGTTCTGTTGGTGCTGCCCCTGCTGGTGTCCTTGTGCTACCACGAATTGAATAGCGTCAACGCCTTTGCCCTGTCTATCATCATTGCAACGGCGGTGGGCTTTCTGATGACCACCGTCGCCAAACCCACCAGCAAGGTCTTCTATGCCAGAGAGGGCTTTATCATTGTGACCTTCGCCTGGATATTCCTGTCTCTGCTGGGCTCCCTTCCCTTCCTGCTCAGCACGGAAATTCCCGATTTTTTTGATGCCTTTTTTGAAACCGTCAGTGGGTTCACCACCACCGGCGCCTCTATTCTCGGCGATGTGGAAAGCATGAGCCGTGGCATTCTCTTCTGGAGAAGCTTTACCCACTGGTTGGGCGGTATGGGTGTGCTGGTGCTGATTATGGCAATCCTTCCGTCGGATTCCGGACGAGCGATTCATATCATGCGGGCGGAAATGGCAGGACCCGTCATCGGCAAGATTGTCCCGAAAATCAAAGAAACCGCCAAAATTCTTTATTTCATCTATTTTGTCCTGACCATCCTGGAAATAGCCTTCCTGCTGTTCGGCGGAATGCCGCTGTTTGACAGTGCGGTTCATGCCCTGGGAACAGCCGGCACCGGCGGCTTCGGTATCAAGGCCGATTCTATTGCCGGTTATAGTCCCTATCTGCAATGGGTCATTACCGCGTTTATGGTGCTGTTCGGCGTCAACTTCAACCTGTTCTATCTGCTGCTGCTGAGAAAATTCAAGACTGTGTTTACCAACCGTGAGCTGTGGTTTTATTTCGGCATCATGCTGGGAGCTGCCGCCATCATTACCTACAGTATCTATCCCATCTATCAGAATCCGTCCGATTCCATCCGGCATTCCTGCTTCCAGGTTGCCTCTATTGTGTCCACCACCGGGTATTCCACTGCCGACTTCAATTGCTGGCCCGATCTGGCCAAGGGCGTGATTTTCATTCTGATGTTCCTGGGCGGCTGCGCAGGTTCTACTGCAGGCGGACTGAAGCTGTCCCGTGTGATCATTATGCTGAAGGCCATCCGGAAGGATATCCGACAGCTGCTGCATCCACGTTCCGTAGCGGTTGTCCGCTATGAAGGCAAAAAGCTGGACAATGCTGTCATGAACAGTGTCACAACCTATTTTGCCCTGTATATTCTTCTGATTGCAGCCACCTTCCTGATTCTGTCCTTCGAGCCTGCCTTTGACGTCCAGTCCAATCTGACAGCGTCGGTCACCTGCTGCAACAACGTCGGTCCCGGCTTCGGCAAGGTCGGCCCCATGGAAGGCTTCGGAGCTTATTCCGGCTTTTCCAAGCTGATTCTGACCTTTGCCATGCTCTTTGGCAGACTGGAAATCTATCCGATTCTGCTGGCTGTCTATCCCCGCACCTGGACCAAGAAATAAACCATCAAGGAAGATCATGATTATGAACCAACTGACTGATATCCGCTATGTCAAAGCCGTTCTGAGCCGTCACGGCTTTACCTTTTCCAAGGCATTAGGGCAGAATTTTCTGGTCAATCCCACTGTCTGCCCCAGAATGGCCTCTCTCTGCGGTGCCGATGAACACACCGGCGTCATTGAAATCGGTCCCGGCGCCGGTGTACTGACAGACGCACTGGCCGCTGTATCCCACAAGGTCGTAGCCATTGAGCTGGACGGACGGCTGCTGCCGGTGCTGAAGGAAACCATCGGGCATCATTCCAATGTCAAAGTCATCCATGACGACGCCATGAAGCTGGATCTTCACCGCCTGATCCGGGAGGAGTTTCCGGAAGGAGATGTCGTTATCTGTGCCAATCTCCCCTATTACATCACATCTCCTATGCTGATGCGGCTGCTGGAGGAACGGCTGCCGGTCAAGGCCATCACGGTTATGATCCAGAAGGAAGCTGCCGACCGCATCTGTGCCGATCCCGGTACAAGAGCCTCCGGTACCATCAGTGCCGCCGTTCATTATTACTGTCGGCCGGAATTTTTGTTTCAGGTTTCTCCCGGAAGCTTTTTGCCGCCGCCCAAAGTAGATTCAGCGGTCATTCGTCTGAATATATTAAAAGAGCCGCCCATACAGGCGGCAGATGAAAAGCTGTTTTTCAAGGTGGTCAGGGCTGCCTTTCTGCAGCGTCGAAAAACATTGGCCAATTCCCTCAGTGCAGGTCTTTCCTTGCCGAAAGGAACCATCGGACAGATGCTGACAGAAGCAGGAATTGCTGCCACTGCCAGAGCCGAAGAAATGACCATGCAGCAGTTTGCGGACATTACAGCCGCTCTGCTGAAGACTTTGGCAACACCCTGAGGGGCTTTTTCTCTTCAAAAAGCTGTTTTTCAAGCCAGGCGGTAAACAATGCAAACAGAATGCCAAAGACGGCTCCCAGCAGCACATCCGTGGGAAAATGCACATACAGATACAGTCTGGAAAAGCCCATGAGACAGGCAAACAGATAAGCAGCCAGCCCGTACCACTTATGATATCGCATCAGAACCGTAGCAGCTGCGAAGGCATACAGCGTATGACCTGACGGAAAGGACGCATCAAAGGGCACCTTTGTCAGAAGCTCTACGGAACTGTTGAGTACACAGGGTCTGAGTCGGCAAACAATCGGCTTGATGATTCCATTGGCGGCAATCAAGTCAAAAATCAGGTTAACGGTCAGGGAACGTCCCGCTTTTCTGCTTCGTTTGAAGCACAGACACGCACCTGCTATCAGCACCCAGATCAGACTAAGCTTTCCCATCATGGAAACGCAGGGCATCAGCTTATCCAGCATCGGCGTACGCTGCTTTTGGATATAATCCAGAATGGTAAATTCCCAATCCATTCAAATCCCTCCCCTATAACTCTTATTATAGCATACTCTGCACCGGATGCAAACAAAATTTACAGGATCTTTTCCTGCTGCAATTGACAGAAAGGTTGTGACGTTTCATGAAAGAAAATATATGCAGTATTCCCGTCAACGATGTCTTCTTACCCAAGGACGGCTGCCCCATGTGCAGAATGCGGGATATGCTGGAATCCCGGAAGGCGGATTATATCACCGGCTCGGCGATGATGGAGCCAAACGTCCGCATCAAAACCAACGAACAGGGCTTCTGCGGCCGTCATTTTGCCATGATGGTCAGACAGGGAAAGCGCCTGTCCAATGCTCTGATCTTAGAAAGTCATCTCCAGCAGATTGCAGAGGACATTGTTCCGGCCGCTCCCGCAGGAAAGCCTGACAAAAAACGGTTGGCCGCCCTGGAAATGCTGCTAAAGGATTGCTTTATCTGCCGTGACATTAAAGAAAACATGGAAAACATGGTGCGGATTGTTCATGCCATGTGGATCAGCGAGCCGGAATTCCGGGAGCTGTTCGCCCAGCAAAAATACATCTGTCTGGAACATTTCTATTTGCTGATGACGGTAGACCAGAAGGGACTTGGAAAGCAGCTGCAGGCTTTTTATGAAGAAGTCTCCCGCCTCACCGGCGGTTATCTGCAGGAACTGAAGGACGATATCTCCCATTTCTGCAAAATGTTCGATTATCGCAGTGCCAATTTGTCATGGGGCAATTCCAGAGACAGCATTGAACGTTCCATCCTGTTTCTCACCGGAGAAAAAATTCCGATAGAGCAGGCTTCCTCTGACGAAACAGAGGAAGGGCAGGAGTAAATCCTTGGTGCGCGCCCGTCACGGAAATCAACTTTCTTCTCCGGAATATTGGGACTCCGTCCCAAACCCTGCCGAGGGAAACCCTTTTTTGAAAAAAAGAGTTATCCCCCGGACCCCTTTCCAAAAAAAACTTGTGTTTTTTCCATTAAAGATTAACACAAAAAGGATAATCATTTAAAACTTGATTTCTATGCGTGCCCGCAGGAAGTGCCCTTGGGGTATGACCGCACGGTTGGTGTAAAATAATTCCGGGGAAAATACCCGGTCAGAACACACCCCCTTCAAAGCGCTCCGTGAGGAGCGTAAGGAGCACACCTCAAATAGAGCACCCAGATACTGGGTTGACTTTATTTTCTCAGGATATGGATTTTTTCAGACAGATATGATATAATGAGAAGAAACCGTAACTATAACTAACACGGGGGCGAAACCATGAAAATCACACTCTTAGGCTGCGGCCGATGGGGCTCCTTCATCGGCTGGTATCTGGATAAAATCGGACACGAGGTCACCATCTGGGGACTGCCGGATGCCCCGCAGCTGATAGAACTCCGGGATACGCGAAAAAATAATATGCTGACCTTTCGGGAGAGCATCCGCATTACAGACTGCCTTTCAGAGGCTGTGAAAGACGCCGAAGTCATGATTATTTCCATCAGTGCCCAGGCGCTGCGTTCCTTTATGCCGGTTCTTTGCCGGGAAAACATTGCCGGCAAGCGGATGGTTCTCTGCATGAAGGGGATTGAAGTCAATACCGGCAAGCGTCTGACAGAAATTGTAGGGGAATTTGTTCCCCAGGACACGCCGGTTGCCGTTTGGGTAGGCCCCGGACACCCGCAGGATTTCAGCAACGGCATTCCCAACTGCATGGTCATTGATTCCGCTCAGGAGGAATTGAAGCACTGGCTCATCAAAGCCTTCTCCGGTGATCTGATCCGGTTTTATGTCGGCAATGATCTGATCGGCACTGAAATCGGTGCCGCCGCCAAAAACACTGTCGGCATTGCCGCCGGAATGCTGGACGGCCTGAATCTCTCCTCTCTCAAAGGCGCTCTGATGTCAAGAGGTACCAGAGAAATTGCCCGGCTGATCAAAGCCATGGGCGGCAATGAATTGTCCGCCTACGGACTGTGTCATCTGGGTGACTATGAAGCCACCCTGTTTTCTCCGTACAGCCACAACCGCCGTTTCGGAGAAATGCTGGTCAAGGGTGAAAAATTCGGTCTGCTGGCAGAGGGTGTTGACACCACCAAGGCTCTGGTTTATCTGGGCAAAAAATATCAGGTTGAGCTTCCCATCTGCACCACCGTGAATGCCGTCATTGCCGGTGAAATCACCGCCAGGCAAGGATTGTCCGATCTGTTTCTGCGCAGCATCAAAACCGAATTCTGATTCCGAGGTGCCTCATCCCACGAACCATAGACCTGCGCCGTTTTTTTCTGTTCATGTCCTACCGATCATCCATACAAAAGCCCGACACACTTAAATGAGTGTGTCGGGCTTTTTTTCGGTGTGTCGGGCATGACACTAATCTCACAGATGAAAGTCCTGTCACGGGTAGTTACCGCCAAGTGTAGCGAACCGCAAGCTGTTTGCAGTAATCCTGAATCCGTGAAACTCAAATAGAATAAATAGCTGAAAGCAAGATAAACAGAGCTTTACAAGCAAAATGTATCATTCCTTG
>CACYCV010000223.1 GCA_902772955.1 uncultured Ruminococcus sp. | reverse complement strand
TTCGGAGAATGCGGCAAGAACTATTTCCGGATGACATCCTTCAATTCTCACGAGAAAACCGCAGAGGCCGTTATGCGAATCAAAGACTTGCTGGACAGATGACAGCCGATCACTGACCGGTATCAAAACATATATGGGTACCGTTTTGATACGGGGAATTCTGCATTTTTCTGAGTCATACTATTATTAAATAAAACGCAATCATTTTGAGAGCCTGTCCTTTGTCAAGGACAGGCAAAACGCCTGAAAAGTCGGAGGGCTTCCCCCTCCGAACCTCCCACCAGGGGGCTCTGCCCCATGGACCCCGCAGCCTTTGAAAAGGCTGGCGAAACTTCATTTTTTCGTATAATTAATTTTTAGTAGCAAACAGCTATTTCTTTGTTTTTTTGTTACCCGAATCCGTGAAAATCAAATTGCAAAATAAGGTTGAAAGACTCATAAATACTTCTTTTTCAGCAAAATTTCGATAAACGAATAAGCTTCTGTTCTTGATAATTCTCCTGATATTTGCTACAATCAATAAAAACACAAATGAATCCCGAATCTAAAAAGTCATAGGAGTTTTAAAGTTGGATAAGAATACAACAAATGAAATGCAGATACTGATAGAAAAATATCAGCGCCTGGAAAAATTGGTTGACGACAGATTGCATCAGATGCTGTTTGGCGATGACAACCCCATGATCATGATTACACATCGTATCAAGACTGTAGATTCCATCAAGGGAAAGCTGGAGAGAAAGTCCGACTACTATAAGGACATTCACGACTTACGGGATATTCTGGGATTCCGCGTCATCTGCCATTTTTTGGAGGACGTCAATCTGATGGCAAAAAGGATTTCAGAAATATTCCGGGTTGACTGGAGCAAGTCGAAAGATAAGCGGGAACTGATTGATGCAAGATCATTCGGCTATCTGTCTCTACATTATATCTGTGCCCTGCCGGAGGAAGAGGGAGAGCTCAGCAATCTCTGGTTTGAGATTCAGATCAGGACGATCCTGCAGCACAGCTGGGCGGAGATAGAGCACGACCTTGGATATAAAGCGGAAATCGAGGTGCCAAGAGAAATCCGTTGAAGCTTCTCCCGTGCTGCAAGCCTGCTGGAAACAACGGATCTGCTGTTTGCCGATATCAAGCAAAAATTGATGGAATACAAAGCCACTATTGAGGCTGATATGGAAAGCAAGAAACTGGATCAGATTTATTTTGATGCGGTAACGCTTTCGAAGTTTACTACTCACAACGAAACTTACCTCAAGATATTGAACGAAATTGCCGCCATCACAAATGCACATATCACGGAATCCACCCCGAAAAACCTGCTGCCGAGCATCGAATTTTTAGGAATAGAAACACTCCAGAAAATGATCGACCTTATCAACGAAAGGCACGACCTCATTATCAGCATTGCAGGAAATGCCCTTCGGGATTCCGGTCTGGATGAATTGGCTTCTACTGTAGTGTATTATTATCTTTTTAAGGCGGAGCTGATCAGCAACGGCTTTAGCAGGGAAAGAATACGGGAATTCTATTTGCTGACAACAAATGAAAAAACAGCAGATTACAATACGGAAAAAATTTTAAACGCCCGAAAATCACTTCATATTGAGTGACTTGAGTGACGTTCTTGCCTTCATGACAGGGAAATCAATTTTTAAAATATACCCTTTTTTCTGTTGTTCTTTGATGGAAAAACACAAGTTTTTTTGGAAAGAGTTTCCACCGGCAGGGTTTGGGACAGAGTCCCAATATTCCGGAGAAGAAAGTTGATCTCCGTGCCTTCATGATAAGGCGAATTGACAAACAGGATAAAAATAACAGCCGGAGGAGGTAATGCATCATGCTTTACCTCCTCCGGCATTTTGTCAGGATCACGATTTCTCGACACTGCTGCCATTTTTAATCATCGTCAGAATATTTTTCCCGTCCTTGTACTGATAGGAATAGTCATCGGCAAGCTCAAACGTAATAAAGCGTCCCATTCCTCCACTTTCATTTTCCATATCGTACTCATTGATATCCAGCACATCCTTGGTCGGGTCAAAGGGAATTCCCCTGTCGATAAATGTCAGGGTGATTTTTTGTCGGTTCTGCTCAGTGATGACTTCTACATGACCATTTCCATCCGCATAAGCATAGTTGCAGATATTGACAAACATTTCCTCGGCGATCAGCCGGAGCACATCCTGAGCATGCTTTTCTAAATCAAGCAAAGAAATCTGCCGGTTGATGATCGGAAGATGATCCGATCTGGCGTCAAGCTTCAGAACATACCGCCTGATTTCGGGAATGGTCAAGGTAAGGATAGTAATATCATCACTTTGTTCGGCCTCTCCGGAAAAAGCTTTCACGCTGTCAAGTACCGCATGAAGAATTTCATCGCCGGATTGATGCAGATGTCCGGAAAGTATTTCTCTCAGTCGTTCTTCTCCGAAAAGTGTATTGTCTTCCCTTTGTGCTTCGGTAACGCCGTCGATATGAAGGAAAAGCGTATCACCCGGCTTCATTTTCAGACGCCTTTCTGTATATTGCACATCGTCAAATAAACCGGCCGCCGTCTCACACATGCTTTCCACCTCCATCAGACCGTCTGACAGGATATACGGCGGATTATGACCGGAATTGAAATAGACCAGTTCTCCCGTTTCCGGATAATAGATGCCAATAAAGGTCGTGATAAACATCATATTCGGATTATGATTGGCCAGATGATTGTTATCTTCATACATCATCCTGCAGGGCGACAAACCTGCCTCTGCATACTGGCGCAGCATCGTAATGGCATTGGCCGTAAACAAAGCCGCAGAAACACCCTTGCCCGAAACATCCGCTACAATCACACAGACACTGCCGTCATTGAGGATACGATAATCGTAGAGATCTCCCCCGACATCCTTGGCAGGCAGCATACAGGCGTGAATTTCAACGCTGTCATTTTGAAAAGACGATGGCTCCAGAAAGCCCTTCTGGATTTCCCGGGCAATATTCAATTCTGTTTCCTGCATGGATTTTTCACGGTTCAGCTGGGAGATGTCTTCAATGTAGTGATCGATTTCGGAGGCCATACTGTTGAAAGCCTCTGCCATCTGGGCAAATTCATCATGTTCCCTGATCATCAACGGCTCAAATTCCTGGTTGCGGTCACGAACAAAAGCGGACATTTTTTTACTGATAAGACGCGCTGGCTTTTCGATCTTTCTTTTTATAATCGCAGAAAAAAGGTTAAATCATTCAAAATCGATTTTCTGCTGCCATTCATACAGTACTCTGTAGAATGCAGTTCAGGTGGACTTTTACGAAAAAAGTCCACCTGAGAATGTTGTTAACGAGTTTTGCAAAGCGTTTCACGCGTAAAACAGAGCCGCCTCAGGAATTTGTCCGGAAAATCCTTATTTTGATGGTTTCAGATGACAGTATTGTCACCTGATGGGTTGTTTTCCGTGCAAAGGAAACAAGCAGTGCCATACCCTGGAAAGCAGGACATCTCATTCCAGTATCTGTCCCTGATCGTTGTACCGGATCTCGTAAGCATCCACGAGTCCGCTGACAGATTCTTCACCACCGGAATCGTCAGAAAGGACAAGATGATATTCGTCCGGCATGGTGTCAAAGGAACTGAGCATGGTTTGCTTCAGGGATTCAAGGAGCAGCTCTTTACTCTGAGTGCTGCAGTAGTTTTCCAGATTGCTTGTGACGGTAATCGTATAGGTCATGTAATCTCCCATTGTGTGGATAACTGCGGGATCTTCTCCCAGATCGGAAACCGTATCGGTGGCGTTATCTTCCACTGCCACGTTCAAAAGCTTTACCTCATCGCCAATGCCGTTTTCACTTTTCCATGCATTGAAGACAGTTTCGTTAGAACCCGTAACGGTGCGGGTGGAAGGAACCACCTTTCCATCCTGGATTTTATAAATCTTGGCACAATCATACACTCTCGCTGTTTCCTCGTGAACAGCCGACGCAGACTTCTCCCGGGAAGCCTCCGCCGGGGAGGTAACCGCCTCATGGGAAGTCCCGACATCAGAAGCAATTCCGGAATACCCTTCTGTCCATTTGTGCTGATTCATGTTATGAATCAGCAGTACGGCCGAACACGCCAGTACAGTACAGGCTGCCATAGAGGTAATGTCGAACAGAATTCTTTTACCGCTTTTTTTCGGCTCCTTTACCCTTACAATCAGCTCATCATTCTCTTTAATTTTACCTGAATCCGTGAAACTCAAATAGAATAAATAGCTGAAAGCAAGATAAACAGAGCTTTACAAGCAAAATGTATCATTCCTTG
>CACYCV010000222.1 GCA_902772955.1 uncultured Ruminococcus sp. | reverse complement strand
TTCGATTCTGGTTGGCGCCTTAAAAACAATCCCCGCAAATCCTGATGGATTTGCGGGGTTTTTATTTGTCGAAAAATGAAGAATTTGGGGGTTGACCTAGCTGGCTAATGTCAACCGAGGTTTCTTCTGAGCTGCTTGAACTTGCTCCAGAGCTTTTCTGAGATCATCTGCACTACACCAGCCAAAGAAATCCTTAGCATTGCTATATTACGGCGCTTCTGGTTTTAAGAAATGAGAAGGCATGGAAATAGGTCGCCACAGATGGGCGATCTTTTGTTTTTCCTTCTTAATATCATCAAATCAGCTAGTTTTTTTACATACATAAGAACAAGTAAATTCTTTTTTCTCTCTTTAGTTTTCGTGCTTTGTATAATAGTGGTAACGAGTTCTCCGCCCGTTTACTTAAGCAATTATAAAGGACATAAAGAGAATACAATACAAAAAGTCTTCATGAGAAAGAGCAGGTTTCATGTTTAAGTTTTTTTTATGTAAGAGCCGCCGAGCTTCTGTCTGTCTGACTGTCATTACCGCTTTTCTGTGTTATTTACCTTTGGTTTGGACTACCAACATTGGAATCGATACTGAGCAGTTCATTCTTGGTCTCTACGGAAAGAACTGGCTGGTGAACAGCCTAGGACGATTCGGGTGTTACTGGTCAGAAATTATCCTGAATGTCGGTCATTTTAATCCGTATTTCAACGGCCTTGTATTCCTGCTTCTGTTTTCTGCAGCTGCTGTGATATGGTTGTATGTTTTCTGGAAAGCAAGAAAAAGCTCTCTGAATTTTGACTGGCTCTTCCCTCTTGTCTTTTTTACATATCCTTTGTGGCTGACTCAGTTTTATTTCACGATGCAATATAGCGCCATTTCCTTTGCGCTGCTTCTGCAGGGGATATCCTTTATCATGCTGATCAGTGTCATAGACGATGTCGTTTTCAAGACAAACCGGGTGTTGCTTCCCATTGTTATCCTCAAAAGTGTGTTTTCCGTTTTGTGCGCGTTTTATGCTATTGGTACTTATCAGGCATTCCCCGCGTTACACATTGCGGAAGGAGCTGCCTGCCTTATTCTGCTTTTTGAACGCATTGCAGAGAAGGCAGATCACAATCAAGCTAACCGGCTGTTCTGGAAGTCTGCTTTCTTCGTGGCTGCCCATTTCCTGCTCAGTTACGGCTTATACACAATCGTGTGTAGAATCATGCACTGGGGGACATCCGATTATTTGACAATCAACTGGGGTAAACAGCCGGCAAAGGATATCCTGTACTACCTGTATCAGGATGGTAAGAACATATTGCTGGGACGGGGTGATTATACCGGGTGGATTATGATCACATGCGTCATCCTTCTGGCCCTTATCTGGGTGATGCGGGTTGTTCTATCTTCCGTTAAATGGAAACCGGTATTAAAACTGGATTACACTCTTCTCCTTGCGGGAAATCTTCTTGCCGGAGTCATTTTAAATTTCGTTATCGGATCTGTCGCCATTGACAGAGCGCGGTTTCCTCTTTTTTTCTCTATCGCTTTCTTGGCTGTCTATTCGATGAGTGTATGTTATTCCCTGTTCCGGGGTAACGTCCGTAAAATCATTGTCGTTGCAGGAGTAGCTGTTATTCTGCTATCAGTTTTCATCCAGGTACATGGATTTGAAACATGCCTGTACACAATGGATGTCTGCAACTCCCAGCAGTATCAGACCGGTGCTGATATAGTCCGCCATATTGAAGCCGTCGGCGGGGATGACTCTTCCGTAATAGCCGTAATCGGCAAATGGGATGCTCCCTTGAATCGCTCATGTCAGAAAAAGGGAATAATCGGTCAGTCCAGCTTCAATTGGGACTATACCGAAGACAAGCCGACGAGCGGAACCAGACGGGCAGTCCTGTACCTTGATGCCGCTTTCGGAAAACAGTACAGCTTTCAGCTTGATCAGGATCATATCCAAAAGGCGATATCAGCGGCCGAACAAATGCCGGTTTATCCATCTGAGGGATACGTGAAGAAAACAGATAATCTCATTGTTGTAAAACTGTCAGAAGTTAATCCTTAACAGGCGATGTCAGAGAAGGAGTATCAAAAGAATGGAGAATAGGACATTATCTCTGATTATTCCGTGTTATAACGAACAGGAGACCATATTGGCTTTCTATCAGGAGGCAACTGGGATTCTCGCGCAGATGGACCTTGACTACGAGATGCTTTTTGTTGATGATGGCTCTAGTGACCGGACATTGGACATAATCAAGTCATTAGTTACAAAGGATTCCCATGTTCTCTATCTCTCGTTCTCTCGTAATTTTGGCAAAGAAGCCGCTATGTATGCTGGTTTCTGTAACGCTTCCGGTGATTTTGTGGGAGTGCTCGATGCCGACCTGCAGGATCCGCCGTCTCTATTGCCACAGATGATGGAAATCATCCAGACACAAGACTACGACTGTGTCGCAACATGCCGTTCGACCCGTGAGGGAGAACCTCCTGTGCGCAGTTGGTTTGCCCGGCGTTTTTATAAACTGATCAATCAGATTTCCGATGTGAATATTGTTGATGGCGCACGGGATTTTCGCCTGATGAACCGAAATATGGTTGACGCTGTATTGGCCATGGGTGAATCCAACCGATTTTCAAAAGGTGTCTTTGGCTGGGTGGGGTTTCGGACATACTGGCTTCCTTATCAAAACATTGAACGTGTTGCAGGTCAGACTAAATGGAACTTCTGGGGCCTAATGAAATATGCTGTGGACGGTATTGTCAATTTTTCACAGACTCCGCTCAGCATCGCCTCCTGGTTTGGAATCTTTATGACCGGTCTCTCCGTTTTGGCGCTTTTGGTAATAGTATTTAAAAAACTGCTTTTCGGCGATCCGGTTGCCGGGTGGGCATCACTCGCATGTATTGTCATTTTCATCGGAGGACTGCAACTTTTCTGCATCGGTATCATGGGGCAATACGTTGCGAAAACTTACGTTGAAACAAAAAAGCGTCCGCACTATATAGCTTCTGAGAGCAACATCAAAAACGCTGATCTCATCAGATAACCTGGCACTATGCGAGCTCTATTCTATCAATTCATCAGATTCTCTTTTGTCGGAGCGATCTGCTTCCTGATCGACTTCTGTCTTTACACGCTCTGCAATTACATCGGCGTGCCTTATCTGATTTCAGGCGTTATTGGTTTTTCTGTCTCCGTCATTGTCAACTATATCTTAAGCATGCGCTATGTCTTTAAGGGTCGCGATGACATTTCCGTCCGTACTGAATTTGTCGTCTTTGTAATCCTATCTGTGATCGGGCTTGGCATCAACGAGTTTCTTCTGTATCTGTGCATCGATCAGTTTTACATGAAGAGCATCTGGATACAGGAGATCATGAGTCAGCGTGTCGTTGAAATGTTAGCCAAGATATTCGCAACGGCAGTTGTCACCGTCTATAATTTTGTGACCAGAAAGCTCCTTTTGGAACAAAAAAAGAAAGCTAAACGCAAGGATGAAATAAATTGATGTGCGTACAAATGTACAGCTATTAATGAAAAAATGATATCGTCAAGTAAATACGTACAACCAAATGAACTTCATGTCCATAATTATCCCATCCAATGCAAAAGAAAAAAGAATAAAATGATTAATATGCTTACTGTCTAACATGGTGGCAGAAGGAAGAGATCTTACAGTCTCTAGATTCTGTAAGTTTTTTAGGAGTGACGTCAATATATGCAAATGCTACAATTATAATAGATAAATAAGGATACTCGTGTTTTATATACTATGTTGTGGCTCTTATTCGTGAGAAGAGCTCATTTTAATTGTGATGTTAAAGAGGAGAAGCTTAAGGAAATAGTATGTATTGAAAACTGTTGACCAAACCGTTGATACACAACAGCCGACCCCGCGAATTTCCCCTTTCTATGCGGTTTTTCGGGTTTCGATTTGTCCGGCTGA
>CACYCV010000221.1 GCA_902772955.1 uncultured Ruminococcus sp. | reverse complement strand
TTCGGAGAATGCGGCAAGAACTATTTCCGGATGACATCCTTCAATTCTCACGAGAAAACCGCAGAGGCCGTTATGCGAATCAAAGACCTTTTAGGCTGAACATTCAAAAAGCAATTTGATTATCATCCTACAGACAGCAAAACCCGACTCCTGCAAAGAAGGTCATTCTCTGCAGAAGTCGGGTTTTCATAATAATCATGCCAAAAAACGCAACGCACACAGCTTCTCATGAATGGAACGGAAAAGCCCTATGAAGGCTTTCCATTTATACAGCCGCAAAGCCATTTTCCAGATCGGCAATAATATCGTCGATATGCTCCGTTCCGATCGAAAGACGGATGGTATTCTGGTGAATACCTGCGGATTCCAATTCTTCTTCCGTCAGCTGTGAGTGAGTGGTAGTAGCCGGATGGATCACGAGGGACTTTACGTCTGCCACATTGGCAAGCAGGGAGAAGATTTTCAGTCCGTCAATGAAGCGGAAGGCCTCTTCCTTTCCCCCCTTGATATCAAAGGTAAAGATCGAACCGCCGCCGTTGGGAAAGTACTTCTCATACAGTGCATGATCGGGATGATCGGACAGAGATGGATGATATACCTTTTCCACCAGGGGATGCTTGACAAGATAATCCAACACCTTCTTGGTATTCTCAGCATGACGTTCCAGTCTGAGAGAAAGGGTTTCCGTTCCCTGCAAAAGCAGGAAGGCCGCAAAGGGTGAAATCGTTGCACCTGTATCCCGAAGCAGGATAGCGCGGATATAAGTGACAAAAGCGGCCTTTCCGGCGGCTTCTGTAAATTTCACACCATGATAGCTGGGGTTCGGTTCAGAAATCCAGGGATATCTACCGGAGGCTGCCCAGTCAAAGCTGCCGCCGTCTACCACGATACCACCGAGAGTTGTTCCGTGACCGCCGATGAATTTCGTGGCGGAATGGACCACGATATCCGCTCCATGCTCCAGTGGACGGATCAGATAAGGAGTGCCGAAGGTATTGTCGATAACCAGTGGCAGACCGTTTGCATGAGCAATCTCTGCCAGTGCGTCAATATCGGGAATGTCGCTGTTAGGGTTGCCAAGAGTTTCAATGTAGATAGCCTTCGTGTTAGGCCGGATTGCTGCTTTGACCTCTTCCAGATTGTGAATATCCACAAAGGAAGTTTCAATTCCGTAAAGTGGAAGCGTGTGGGCAAACAGGTTGGCTGTGCCTCCGTAAATTGTTTTCTGGGCAACAATATGCTCTCCCTGTTTTGCAAGCGCCTGAATCGTATAGGAAATGGCTGCTGCACCGGAAGCCAGTGCCAGACCTGCCACACCGCCCTCCAGAGCGGCGATTCTTTCTTCAAAAACACCCTGGGTGGAGTTGGTGAGTCTGCCGTAGATATTGCCAGCATCGGCCAGACCAAAACGAGCGGCAGCGTGTTCTGCATTATGGAAAACATAGCTGGTGGTGGCATAAATCGGTACGGCGCGGGCATCGCTGGCAGGGTCTGCCTGTTCCTGGCCCACATGGAGCTGCAAAGTTTCAAATTTGTATGTTGACATAATTCATTACCTCTTTCTGAAATTTTTTATCATAGAAATGTCTGTCGGTTGGAAGCGTCAGTCCGGGACGAATTTCACATTCGTCCCTTCCTACAGACTGTAAAAGGCAATATTTTGGAATCAATTGTCATGGCTAATTCCTCCCTTGCTTTAATAATTCAATTATATACTATGTCAGTAGGTTTTGTCCAATACAGGTAAGTTATAGTCAGTTATAGATTGGACCTATATCAAAAGTTTCCTGAGAAACCCACCTTATACTATTATTTAAGGAAGCGCTGATCAAATCCAGTGCCTGTATTGTGCTGTCAGATTTTTCGTCAAATTGTATCAAATGAGCGCAGGAAACCTGGCGGTTTTGGGGGCGAATTGGGTGCAGGATGACGGAAAAGATGCAAGCAAGACAGGTGCTGAGCCGAAAGGTGTAATTGATTCAGCGGTTTCTTAAATTGTTTCATTGAATAATAGTATGAAGCGATTCCCTGCCTCAGAAAAGGCAGATCTCCCCAGAAACCGTACAAAAAGGACCGCCAATTCCACTTTTCATCCGTGGAATTCGCAGTCCTTTTCAGGGAAACGCTGAATAAATCCAGTGCCTGTATTGCGCCGTCAGATTGCATCAAATGAGCGCAGGAAGCCTAACGGTTTGGGGGCGAATTTGTTGCATGGTGACGGAAAAGATGCAAGCAAGACAGGTGCTGAGCCGAAAGGCGTAATTGATTCAGCGGTTCCTTAGTATTACGAAATTGAATTTTTTCAGGAAGCCGGGTTAATAAAAGCAAGGATATCTTCATAAACATGAAGCTTCCGCTTTTCATGCAGCACATCATGGCGCATCCCCTTATAGAGCTTACAATGAACGTTCTCGTAGCCGAGCTTTTTCAGAAAATCCATTGCCTCGACCATCTTCAGAACGGAAACGGCACAGGGATCATCCTCGCCGGAGAAAAAGCCGATGGGCAATTCCGGATTTTTCGGTTCAAATCCCCCTGTATAGGCAAGCATCGCCATTTTGAGCATTTCCTCATAGCCGCTAAGAGTAAAGTTAAACCGGCACAATGGGTCATTGTTATGCTCAATGACAGCCTCTCTAACAGAATTGGTCCATGAGTTATGCAGCTTTTCATGTCTGAACCGGCGCTCAAAGTTATTACCCATAATCAGCTTCTTGGCAAGCTTTGACCGGTATTTCTGACCCTCAAACAGCTTCAGGCATCTCAGCAGCGTCAGTCCCTGCCTGATTTTGTCCGATTTTGCCGGAGAACCGGTAAGCACCATCTTGCTGATATCGGCATCGTATTTCCGGATATAACACCTTGCAGCCAAAGAACCCATGCTGTGTCCTAACAGCGTCAGAGGAAGATCCTCCCGGCCGCATCTTCTGGCAGCATAGTCCTTCACTTCGAGAGTGATCTCGTGAACATCCTCAATCAGTGCCTGATAACCGCCCTCATAGAAAAGTCCTCTGTCATCAGGATCAAGAACACTGGCACCGTGTCCGCGGTGGTCATTGGCAATTGTCAGATAGCCATGAGCAGCAAGGTACCGCATAAAAGTGGTGTAGCGTCCCTTGTGCTCGTTTTTTCCATGTACCATCTGAACGATGCCTATGATTTTCTCAGGATCCTCCGGTTCGATCCGCAGCACACTGAGCGGAAGCCCGTCTGTGCCGGAAATATGGGTATAGATTGTTTCTTTCAGGTTTGCAATTGTATTCAAATAGGTTCATCTCTCAATACTTCTGTACGAATAATTTTGCGGGAGGCATTTTTGAAGAAGGGATACTTTCTGACAACCAGTCTGGAAAGCTGCTTATAGGTCGGCTGTGATTTGTTGTAATCATCCAGAATCTTCTGCAGGGCAGCCGCAGTTTCTTCGGCAGTCATGCTCTTGATAAGCTCCTGCTCAGGATAAATGCGTGCTGTGAGCAGGTTATCCTCGCCGGTAACAATGATTTCATCAATCAGATCGTTGAGAGCCAGTTTTCCTTCAATTTCTTCAGGGGAAATATTCTCTCCGTTGGAAAGAATAATCAGGTTTTTGACTCTGCCGTTGATGAAAATAAAGCCGTCTTCATCGATATAGCCCTTGTCGCCTGTATGAAGCCAGCCGTCCTTCAGGGTTTCGGCTGTCTCCTTCTCCATCTTGTAGTAGCCCTTCATGACACTGCTGCCGCGGACAAGGATCTCGCCGTTTTCAAATCTGATTTCGGCATTGGAAAGCGCCCTGCCGATAGAACCCGGTTTGCAGGCACCCTCCCGGTTGTTGGTAATAACCGGAGAGCATTCCGACATTCCGTAGCCCTCATAGACCTTGATGCCGTATTTTTCAAATTCCCCGATATAATACGGATCAAGATGGGCGCCGCCGGTGAAGATACGCTTGAGCTTCGGGCCAAATACCTTTTGTGCCAGAGCCTCCGGCGGAACGTCATTTCCAAAAGCTTTCAATCGCTTGTAGATGGTTTCCAGCATCAGCGGAACCATCAGCATGACATCAGGATTAAAAATACTGATATTTCTGATCATGTGCAGCAGGTTATCATTGATACACAGAACAGAGCCCATCCAGAAACCGTTGAGCCAGTCCATCGTCAGACAGAATGCATGGTGAACGGGAAGAACACTGAGAAATACCAGTCCGGGTCCCTCTTCATAAAGGACGGCCTCAATATTGGAGTAAAGGTTGCACTGTGTCAGCATAACGCCCTTGCTTTTTCCGGTTGTTCCGGAGGTATAGACGATCATGGAAACGTCATCCTCTTCGGGCGCCTCCGGTTCGTCAGCTCCTTCACCGGAAGCCATCAGATCGGCAACCGTCTCGGTTCCCTCAACAGCATCTCCGGAGAGCATCCAGATTTTTCTGACCAAGGGACATTTTTCTCTGATCGGAGCTGCCAGGGCTGCAAATTTTTCATCCAGAAAAACCCCTTCAGAATCGGAACGGAACACCAGATCAATAATATCCTCTGCCGGAAGGCCGGAATCCATAGGTACCGCCGCGTTATTGCTGGTGACAACAGCCATATAGGCCTCAATCCACTGAGGAGAAGCCGTGCCGATCAGGGCAATATGCTGATGGGCAAAATTCTGAGCGGCAAAGCCCTTTTTGATGGAGGTTACGGCAGCGGCAAGCTCTCCATAGCTTCTTTCCTGAACATTCTTTTTGACCAGCCAGCGCACTGCAGGCAGTTCAGAATACTGTTGCTGGCATCTCTTCCACATTGCATTAATAGTTTTACTCATAGTATCCCCCATTTATTCAGCTTCCGCATACTCCTTCAACAAATTAATGGCATCCTGGACAGTAACGATTCCGGCAAGCTTGCTGTCGTCCTCGCTGAATTCAAATTCAATATCCAGCTCATCCTCCAGATCTCCCAGCAGGGTCATCAGATCCAGAGAGCTGAGTCCGAGATCATCACGGAGCTTCATTTCGTTTGTAATATCCTCGGCTTTTACGGAGCAATAGCGTTCTGCGACTTCCTTGAATTTTTTCTCGATTTCCATCATGGAATCTCCTTTCAGTATTCTGTATTTTTATACCATATCAATAATTTCGGAAAGGGTTCTGCCGGGATCCTCAATGCCCCTGAACAGAATCCGCATCATATAGTAATACATCCGTTCCGCATCATTTTCGGTGAGCTGCACTGTCTGATAGTGATAAGAGAAGTTGAGCTTTCTGTCAGGCAGGTGAGAAACGGTAAGATACATTTTCTTGGTAGCGGCGCCGTTGGCAAACCATTTGACATAGATCGGCATCTTTTCCGCATTGGGGTTAAGATCCTTGGTATTCATGGGCGGCTGATAGGTGAGATAGACACTGACGTAGGTAGTGTCGTCCGGTGTATGGTAGCGCTTCTTCATTTCAGCCCTGATCAGTTCCGGATCGTAGCCGCTGTACATATAGATGCGGTTCTGATGGTTCTGAATCATTCTTGCCGCCTCAATGAAGGTCGTATCGCCGGGAATCACCGTCCGGCAGGGGAAGCAGATGGTACGGCTGCCGCCGGAAGTCAGCTCATCTCTGGTGGAACGGCGCGAGATAAAGTTTTCGATGGTAATATCCTCCTGGCCGTTGTTCATCTTGGAAAGATAAGTGCGGATGACCAGCAGCAGGAGATTGGTGGGAGAAATCTGATTGTTCAGACAGAAATTGATGGCGCGCTGCATACTGTCAACTTCCAGCTGATAGTCCTTTACCGCAACAAAAAGCTCCTTCCGTTCAATATCCACTGCTCTCAGATTGGGATCATTGTGTTTTTTGCGCGCCTCCTCCAGCACGGAAGGACCCTGGATATCGGAATACAGCGGTTCGCCGTAGGTATCCAGCTCTTCATCCCAGAATTTCTTGGCTTTGGCAAGACGTTTCTCGTTGGAGGCCTTTTCCAGATCGGAAATCAGCACCTTTTCAAAATCCGCAAGAGGAGCAGGATACTCTTCGCCAAACTTCAGATGCTTATAAAGATTCATGATGTCAGTAGCCATGACCGCCACACCCACTGAATCATTCAGTCTGTGATCCATGTGAACAAAAAAGCCCGTATAATTATCCGGAAGACGGACAATGCGGAACTCGCACATCGGAATATCATCACCGTCAAAGGTTTCATAAGCCCAGTGCTGCATAATGTCGTCGGTTTCCTGCAGTGTTTTGTCCGTAAAATCATAGATGGCATAATCCTGGGGCTTCCAATCAGCGATATATTGCTGGATATTGCCGTTTTCATCGGGTTTGGTAAAGCGAAGACGGAGGCAGGCATATCTTTCCTGCTCCAGATCGATACTCCTTTTCAGCAGCGGAATGTCGATATCAGTCTGAAAAGCTGCAACAATGCTGAGTCCCGATACCTGCTGTGTCTTGTACTCCTTGATCCATTGATAGTGCATATTCTGGGCTGCCGTCAATGCGTAGGTTTTGTTCATACTACTCCTCCTAATCATTTAATTTTCCGGGCATCTCATTTTTTTCTTCCTGACAAGCAAGCGTAAGAATGGTTTTTGCAAAAATGAACAATCCTCATCCTGGCAGAAAATAGAATTCACCCTAACAAGATTATACTATTATTCCTGAATACTGTCAATATTTTTTGTATATTTTAACATTTATTTTTATAATTATCCAAGAATAATTCAGGAAATTTTTTGATGATAAATCTCTCAAATCCGAAAAGGAAAGAGAACAGTCGGAAGGCGGTCTGAAAAAAAGCTGTTTTCATTCCGGCGGTATCCGTCCTTTTGAAAGCTGCAGCCTGGCAACCGAAGGGAAGCGGCATTCCACGGATGTGGTACTGTCGGAAAAATTATTGATAAATATCGGGCAAAAGAATTCGCCGCAGTCCACGGAAGCAGACTGCGGTGAGACTCTATTGGTCGTTATTTTTTCTGAAAGATTTATGAGGCGCTTGATTCCTGAAGCTTCTCTAATCTTTCCAAAGCATTTGTATAAGGGTCATACAGTTTTTAAAACCCATTTTTTCCTTTCTGCCACCTGTATAGTCCGCATACAGAGCACCAGGTTCATCATAGGCGGAATAATATATCTTGAATTGCCAAGTTGATCCCCCATATCTGATGTACCCCATCTTGTAATAGGTTTTAACCATTTCTGTGATATCATCCGGTGATCGTGAAAGAATTTTGACTCTCCAAAAACGCTGTACGACAACGACGGAGGCTTATCATTTTTTCATAATAACAAAACCCCTTGACAGACATAAAAGTCTGCGATATAATGCAACATGTGTTATAGAACAGTTGTTGCAGAAAGGAGAAATAAGATGCCCCCACAAGCAAAATTTTCCAGGAAAGAAATCATTGATGCGGGACTGGCTATCCTGCGGAAACAGGATTTGTCCGCCGTTACCGCCCGAGAAATCGGCAAGTACCTCGGCAGTTCTACAAGACCGATCTTTACCGTGTTTAAGAACATGAATGAAGTGCTTGACGCAGTCGAAGCCAAAGCTCGTGAAATCTATACCGGATATGTGTGTCAGGGGCTGCAAAACGATATCGCCTTTAAGGGAGTCGGTCAGGCGTATATTCAGTTTGCAGCAAGGGAACCAAAGCTCTTTCAGCTTCTGTTTATGCGGAAGCTGCCGGAGGATACAGGAGTCAATAAGATACTACCGGAAATTGATGAGAACTATCCGGCTATTCTGAAATCCATTACCGATCAGTTTCCGGTATCAACGGATGACGCCGTGATGCTGTACCGTCATCTCTGGATTTATTCTCACGGTATCGCTGTCCTTTGCGCCACCTCGATGTGCCATTTTACAGGAGAAGAAATCGGCACTATGCTGACAGAAGTTTTTAAAGCATTGCTGACAGAAAGGCTGAAAGGAAGATTAAAATGATAGAAATCAACAATCTGATCAAGTATTACGGTAAAGGAAAAAACCGCTTCAAGGCTCTGGACGACGTTTCCGTCCGTATCAACGACGGCGAATTTCTTGTGATCCTCGGCGCATCAGGTTCGGGAAAATCAACATTTCTCAACGTTATTTCCGGTCTGGAAACCTCAGACGGCGGAACGGTTGCCTATGACAGCCGGCAGCTTGACAAAATGAGCGAAAAGGAGCTGACAAAATTCCGCCGGGAAAACACAGCGTATATTTTTCAGCAATACTATCTGCTGCCCCATCTGAACGTGGAGAAAAATGTCAGGATGGGTGCTGACCTTGATCATAACAAGGATTATCTGAAATATATCGAAGCCGTTGGTCTGGCAGAAAAGCGCAAAGAATTCCCCTCAGAACTCAGCGGCGGTGAACAGCAGCGTGTTGCGATTGCAAGAGCCCTGGCAAAGAATCCGAAGGTGCTTTTTCTTGATGAACCGACAGGGGCATTGGATGAAAAGACCGGCAGACAGGTGCTGGACTATATTATCAGGCTGCAAAAGAAACAGGGATTCACCATGATGATGGTGACGCACAACAGTAATATCGCTGAAACCGCCGACCGGATTATCAGAATGAACAGCGGAAAAATTGTCGGTATCACAGAAAACGCCCACAAAAAGACCGCTTTTGAGATTGGATGGTGAGGATATGGTTGTCAGTATCAAAGACAGCGTCAGGCTGTTCGGAATTTCCATAATGGCCTGCTGCGCGGTGTTGGTCTGCCATCTCTTTCTGAATTATTATCTGGATCTGACAGAGATTGCGGACTTAATCAGCCCTCAGGCGCAGCAGTTTTATGATGCACAGGTGATGACAGCAAAGGTTGTATGCCTGGTCAGCGGCGGCTGTCTGGCCATTACGACTGTTGTGATGCTGTTTTTTTACATCAAGCACTACATTGACAGTCATTCCAGAGAAATCGGTATTCTCAAAGCCCTGGGCTATTCCGATGTCCGGATTGCCAAAGGGTTTTCCGTGTTCGGACTGAGCGTATTGACCGGATGTCTGGCCGGATATCTGCTGTCCTTCCTGTTGATACCGGGTTTTTATCAAAAACAAAATGAAGAAGGCTATCTGCCTGACATTTCGATAGACATTCACTGGATCTTATTTTTTCTTCTGGTAATTCTTCCGGCAGTCATCTTTGGCTTGACTGCGGTATTCTACAGTATACTGAAGCTCCGGCAGCCCTGTGTCAATCTGCTGAAGGGAATTGTCAAAGAAAAGGGCAAAAACCGAAACACCAAGGACAAAAAAAGCTTTGTGGCCGATATGAAAAACGCCGTCATCAAAAGCCGGAAAACGCTGGTATTCTTTATCGTCTTTTCTTCCTTCTGCTTCTCCGCTATGATCCAGATGTCGGCAAGCATGAAGGATCTGGCCAGTGAGATGATGGGCTTTATGATCTTTATCATCGGCGTTGTGCTGGCATTTACCACACTCTATATTGCCGTGACTACCGTCATCCGTTCTAATCAGAAGAATATCGCCATGATGCGCGTATTCGGTTACGACAGCAGTGAATGCAAACGTTCTGTCCTGGACGGCTATCGTCCGGCGGCCTATATCGGCTTTGTCATCGGCTCCCTGTATCAGTACGGTTTGCTGAGACTAATGGTTGACATTGTTTTTGCCGGTGTTGAGGGGGTTCCCGAATATCATTTTGATTTCACGGTGTGCTTCATCACACTTGGTGCTTTCATCGTGGTATATGAGGGGATTATGATTGCTTATGGTTGGACCATGAAAAAGATTCCGCTGAAACGGATTATGAGTGAATGACAAACATCGGGATAAGATGAAACCAATCACCTTCCCCCGATGTTTCTGTACAGGTCCTGCTTTTTGACAAGCCCCCTCTTCCCTGCTTTGCTGCCAATGATGATTTTGTTTTCGACGTAAGGAACTCTAAAGATAAACGGAAGAGCCACGCACCGTTAAGGAATCAAACGGAACGCAGCTCTCCTTTATGTCTTTATCCTCCTAAAAAAGCGGTTTTTCAGTCGAACCATGAGGTTGGTACTGACCGTAAATCTGTTTTTTCAACATCCGAAAGCATTATCCGTTATAATCGGACCAGCTTCCGCCGGGATAACGATATTTTGTTGCTTCTGATTTCCTTCCCTGCTTGGGACTGACGGAAAGGTCTATTTTATAAATCTGTCCGGCGTTTTCCTCAAGTATAAAGGGAAGATCGGTAGTCTGGAAAGCTTCCTTTCCCTGCGCGACCTCAGCATCCGTCACACCGGAATCAAAAATAATATTGGTGGCACCCTCGGGAGCAATTACCTTGTAGATTTCGGTGCCCTCAATTTTTTCCATCTCAACGCCGGGCCAATCTACAATATAAAGTGCGCCGCTGATTTTATTTAAAACAGGTGTGCCGCTGCTCCACCAGTAGGCATAGACATGTTCCCATTTGGTTTCGCTGTTGTCGTAGTAAACAAAGTTGTTTTTATCCTTCAGGGCAGGATCATTGGGGGCGATCGGAACATCCTGGGGAATGCCGGCAAAGGGATTGGGAGTCCTGTCCTTGTATTCCACCGGAACACCGCACTCAAGTGCTTCTACCTTCTGCAGATACATTGCCTGGAGAAATTCCGAAAAAATGTTTCTCCAGTAAACCATGTAATGCATTCCCTCTTCGTATTTTTCATAAAGAAGGTTTTCTTTGGGGTAACCCATTTCAATCAGCCTGTTATACATTTCTTCCGTAACATCACCGTTATCGAAGCCGAATCTGCCGGCATAGATGTAAAGGAAGGGAGCATTTTCGAGATTCACCTTATCGCTGAGGAAGTTTCTCCAGACATCATCCTCAAAGGTGCCAAAGGTGGCTGACATCACTCCGCCGGTGGCAAATTTGTCGGGATGAGTAAGAACTGCGTAGAAGGTTTCCAGGCCGCCGAGAGAGGAACCCGCCAGGGCATTATGGCTTGCTTCGGTGTAGACATTGTAGTTTTCCTGGATATAAGGCATTACGGTGTCACAGACAAAATCAGCAAACAAATTGCCGTACTGTTTGGTTTTTGCCTTGTGCCTTTCATCCGCATTGGGATCTTCTTCAATCTTTCCGATATTCGGAATCAGTTCATCCCCTCTGGTGGCCTGGGGAGTTGCTATACACACGACGATAGCCTTGTTATCTGTCACAGACATCATACCTGTTACACTCTCTGAAACATTCCAGCTTTCCGTATCGTTGTCCATGTCTCTGTCCCTGCCTGTGGTCAGAACACTCTGACCGTCCAACAAATAGATTGTGTCATATTTTTCTTCTGATTCGGGATCATAATCGTCCGGTGTCCAGATATATACGTTCTTTTCATAGCCGTCAAACTGAAAGGTCTTTGTTTCATATTTCGGGTCATATTTCAGATCCATACCTTCCGCATAGGGCAAAAGCGGATCATACGCTATCTGATCGTTTTTGTTAAGATACCAGCCGGCGGTATAGCTATTGAAGGCAACGTCCTTGCTGACAACATTGTTGCCGTAAGTAACATGAACCATGTTGTACAGATTGGTGTCTGCTTTACAGGTATACGCGTAATAATCATCTCCCTCGCCGGTCTTTTCCATTTCAACATCCGTTTTGGCTCCGCTCATTGTGTTGAAAAAGGTTGCGGTCATCTTTTCGTTTTTGAGCGCATCACGGATATATAATGTACACATCCCGTCAGCCGGGGGAGATTTCTTCTTGATATCCTCGGATTTACTCTCCTCGGTTTTACTGTTGTCTGATTTATCGTCTGATCCGCTCCGACTTTCCTGGGTCTTCACTGAGCTTTCCTCCTTTGAGCTTTCAGATGAGTCATTCCCTGAACATGCGGTCAGTACCGAAAGGCAAAGTGCGCCGGTCAGCAATCCGGCAAAGATTCTTTTACTTGTCATACGGATAACCTCCTTTAAGATGTGTAGGTGTTTTCTTTGATTTCAGTATAGCTCATGTTCAAGTCATTTTCAATCAAACCTTCCGCTAACGGAACAACCGTTTGTCCATCAATTAAACCATCTATTGAATTTTTGAACCAAGGGTGTGGCTTTGCCCCCAGGCCCTTTGGTATTTCGCTGTCTGCGGACAGCGACTCAGGGGGACTTTAACAAAAAAGTCCCCCTGAGAACCCCGAAAACGAACGTTGCGAAGCATCCTTGCGAAGAGTATCATGATGCTGTATAATAAAACTTGACACAATCCAAGCAAAGAAAGTATATTAATCACAAAGGAGAGTGTCACAAATGGGAACAGGAAG